>JBAZHC010000009.1 GCA_041652575.1 Phycisphaerae bacterium
TTTATAACTTGCTTTCAAATACGGTGTTACGTTTTAGTTTTGAACATTAGAATTTTGGTAATTCAATATTGTTTAGGATTTCGGATTTAGTATTTAGGATTTTGGTTGCGGCCTAAAGGCCGCGACAAGTCATCCGCGGTTAATTCCTTCGTGTTTATTCGTGGTTAATTTTCTTTGCGCCTTAGTGGCTAACTCTTAATACAAATTCAGTATCGTCGGCAGCAGCTTAAGCTGCTGGAGAGCCTCTTTAAATTCAACAACGCCAATCAGTGCTACGAACCACCAAACCTCGAAAAGTGTTCTCCTGAAAATCTTCGGCTTTACGGTATATTCTTCCGGCTCGGTCAATAACTTAAATGACGGGAAAAACGCCGGTGTGCTTTTGCGATAATCGTCGAACGCCTCTTTATGAATGCCGGCAAGTTTCGCTTCCTCGGCCTTTATCACATACGGATAATACAGCGCGAAGGCAGCAGCAAGGCAAGCGGGTATTGTCAGCGTTTCCGTTGCAAGGCCGATTCCTATCGCGCCTAAAAACGAGAAAAAATACAATGGGTTTCTGGACAGCGAATAGGGTCCTGTCGTTATGAGTGTGCCGCTCTTATATCCTGATATATACAGCGAGCACCACAATCGGCCCGTCACGGCGATGCCGATTAAGGCCGCCCCTATCAGGAAGAACATCGAACCCCACAGGCTGTTTTCCCATTGGCTTTTGGATATTAATAACAGTGCGACAACCCCCAGGCCGAAAAACCTGCTGGCGAGGATTCTTTGTTTTCGTGCGAAGCTTCTTTTGGCCACTATAATACTCCTGAAAGTTATAAAGATGTGATAATAGCCGGAATTTGTCCTGCCGACAATAGATTTCTCTTTTTAAGCAGGATTGAAAAATTCGTTTTGGGTTTCGGTATTGGTAAAGTCGCGTTATCGTTATTTGTTGTCGTGCCCGGTCAACTAAACCCGTAACGAAACCGAAAAACGGAACGTTACCGATACCTATACCGATACCTGAATTCTTAATGGCAGCTTTAATCTGCGTTAATCAGCGGTTAAATAACGGCAATTACTGTTTTTTTATCCTTCTGTCGTATTAGCTTTTGTATTTACGAAGTAGATAAGGTTTTCGAATTCTGTTTCGAGGTTGAGGTTATGGACTACGATTTTGTCATCGCCTTTTAATCTTATTGGCGCGAAGTTTAGTACACCTTTTATGCCTGCCGGTATTAGTTTTTCGAATGCTTCCTGTGCGGCGAAGTCGGGTACGGCTATGATAGCCAGTTCGATTTCGTTGGTTTTTGCGAAGCCTGCCAGTTCGTCCATGGGCAGGATGAGTGCATCGGCTTTTCGGTTATATTTTGCAGGGTCGATATCGAAGCCTGCGACGATTCTTATTTCGCTTTTGGCGAAGCCGGGGTAGTTAATCAGTGCTCGGCCGAGGTTCCCGACACCGACCACGATGAATTTTTGAAGTTTATCTTTGCCCAGTACTCTATTGAGTTGTGTCAGCAGTTCGTCTATTTGGTATCCGCCCCTGCGGTTGCCTGAAATGCCGAACAGCGAAAAATCCTTCCTGACCTGGGATGCTGTGACTCCTGTGGCATCAGCGAGATTGTCAGAAAAAACCTTCATGAAATTGAGAGATTTGAGACGCAAAGCGGCATTCTTGTACCGCGAAAGCCTTAATATCCTGCTCCTGTTCGACATTTTCAATGCCTTTCAGTGTAAAAAATGAGCTTTTTTGCGATTTGAAACCAACTTGTACGCCAAAAAATACTTATAAAATATATAATAGGCTTGATTGTAGTGATAGTCAAGTGATATTTTGTGATTTTATTCACGAAAAAGAGGGCTTTAACCGCGGATGGACACAGAGATATTCAGACACGGAACAACACGGATTAACACGGTTAATTTGCTTTAAGGCGATGTTCTGCGAACATTATAAATTCAAAACGTGTGCCTTACTTACAAGTAACCCGCCTTCGCTAAAGCTTCTGCGGGTAAAACTTGACGTCGGCATATCGTTTTGAATTTTTCTGCCGTTATACGGCTGCGACTTAAAGCAAATGCAAAACGGTTTCGGCTCCGCCGTCGTCCCACAGGGAATAAGGGACTTCCGTCTTTGCCAAAAGACTACGAACGGACAGGGTGGCGGACAAGTTTCGCGGATAATTTAAAATTAAAAACTAAAAATTATCTTCGTGTCTTCGTGGTGCAATAAGTTTAACACGAAACGGGGGAGGACAATTTCGGTTTTCCAAAACAATATATAAAAAAACAGCCGGTGCGCCCAGTGCTGTTGAAAATCAACCCTCTGAGCCAACGCCTAAAAGCGGCACCAGCAATAATAATATCGGAAATAACGAGCCAAAAGTCAAGAAAAAGCTGCTTGTGTCAGAAAGCGAAAAAAGGTCATTCCCGAGTGCGGCTTCCTGAGTTGGGAGCAGGGAACCCTATACCCTGAAAATAACCTTTGAATTGATAAAAAAGACTTGTTCGCCTCCGGCGGAGGGGTATAATCGCTGTTATAAACAGGATGTTTAATGAATTATTGGACAAAACTTAGTATTGAATATGCAAATCAAAGACACTATTTAGACGATCTATTTGTAGTATATCCAACCATTCCTGAAGGAATCAGGGATATTGAGAAAAGTAAGCTCTTGCATATAGAACGTGCCTTTAAGAAAAAAGATAACATTGCTCTTATGGATGAGTTGTTAGACTGTGAAATTTTCCCAATTAAAGACTCTTATGTTGCCTATCTGAAACGTGACCAATCTGCTATAAAACGTAATCCAGCAACTGTTAGTAGATTATGTGGTCGACTTTATGAGATGGGATTGGACAAAATATTTGAGCGATGTTCGGAGCCTAAAGAAACTAATAGACAAATTGGTCCATTGTTCAAACGTTGGTTAAAATCTAAAGCATTGGGAGTTGAATGTTTACCTGTTCATAAATTTTTAAAATCCAAGGATAACGCAATTCTGGATGGTTCAGATGCTGATCTTATGGCATTTGCAAGAGAGCGACTTAATTATACGCATAACAAAGGTCTTGATATGGTTGCTCGGTTTAATGGCAAATATATAATTGCAGAAGCAAAGTTTTTAACGGACTTCGGTGGACATCAAAATGCACAGTTTGCAGATGCTCTATCTACTCTGGAAGCAGAATGTTCTGCAATAAAAGTTGGTATTTTGGATGGGGTTCTTTACATCCATGGCAAAAATAAAATGTATTCATATATAGTTGAACACAAAGAACAATATAATATAATGAGTGCATTGGTGTTAAGAGATTTTCTATATCAGGTATAATAAAATGCTTTTGGAATATCCAAATAAAAAAAACGAACAGGCAATATTAGATCCGAACGGACGAGGTTCTCTCAAAAAAATAACACTTGTTGAATCAAAAAACAAGTTAATACACGGCGACAATTTGCATGTTTTGAAATGTCTGCTGTATGATTATGATTACAGGAATAAAGTAGATTTTATTTATATTGATCCGCCTTTTGCAACCAACAACACATTTAAAATAGGTACTGACAGAGCTAATAGCATAAGTTCAAGCCACTCAGACCATACTGCTTATACTGACGATCTCGTCGGGAGTCAATTTGTGGAATTTTTAAGAGAGAGACTTATTTTATTGCGGGAACTCATGTCAGAAAAAGCATCGATCTATCTGCATATAGATTATAAAATAGGTCATTATATAAAAGTTTTGATGGATGAGGTTTTTGGTATCAATAACTTTCGTAATGATATTACTAGGATAAAGTGTAATCCAAAAAACTTTAGTCGCAAAGCTTACGGCAATATTAAAGACCTGATCCTTTTTTATACCAAAACAGATTCATATGTTTGGAATGAACCCAAAGAGGACATCACTGATAATGATGTTTCACGCTTATTCAAAAAAATTGACAAGAATGGTAAACGATATACAACAGTTCCATTGCATGCCCCTGGTGAAACGAAAGATGGACCAACAGGACAACCTTGGCGCGGAGTTGCACCGCCCAAAGGGAGGCATTGGCGCAGCGACCCCAAAGTTTTGGATGAATTAGATAGGGCTGGTTTAATAGAATGGTCATCTAATGATGTTCCTCGGAAAAAGATTTTTGCGGAAGATGCGGAGGCCAACGGAAAGAAAATTCAAGATATATGGGAATACAAAGACCCCCAGTATCCAACCTATCCAACCGAAAAGAATATAGAATTAGTTAATCTATTGATTTCGGCATCGTCAAATGAAGGAGATTTGGTAATGGATTGTTTCTCCGGTTCTGGCACTACACTAGTTTCAGCAAATCTACATAATCGTACATGGATTGGGATTGATCAATCGAAACATGCTATTGAAGTAAGTCAAAAGAAACTAAATAAAATTGAATCCAGTTTTTTTTCTTGTTCGAGCTTTGAATATTGGGAATTGGACGCCGATACATCACCTGAACTAATGCAGCCAAATGGTGAAAAATATCAAAACAGTTTAATGTAAAAGTGTTTTCTTGTTTCCCGCATTTGCGAGGATAACTTTTTTGGGGAAATGAATCCGGCATCATTTTTCCTTTGATGCCTTTGTGGCTACGTTTTTAAAATATCTCTGTGTGTTCTGTGTTCTCTCCGTAAGGAGTCCTTAGGACTGTGGCAACATAGTCAAAAGCACATTTTAATTTACATTAGCAGGATCGCCGGTTCTGGCTAAGGCGAGTTCGCCTTTGGCTTCGTCAAATTTATAAATCAAAATCCAGTTCGGCTCAATATACAAAGTACGATAAAGTTTTTGCCAGCCGCTGTGCTGATAAATTTTGTATTTGTCTTCGAGGTTAACGCTATTTGCTAAATCGATAATAATGCTGTCCAGTTTCGATATGTCTTTTCCCTGACGGACAAGCAATTCATAATCCTTTTTGAATTGGGTCGAACGAGTAAGTATCAACCTTTTAAATCCTTCAATAATTCATCCACACTATTGAATTTCACGCCTTTGCCGGAATCCAGTTCTTTCATGGCTCGCAATGTCTCTCTATTTGGCAATTTTACTTCAAAAGGGATGCTTTGGGTATAGATAATTTGTTTAAAAAACAGATTTATCGCCTCCGATGGCGTCATCCCCAATAAATCCAATATTTCGGAAACTTTAGACTTTGTTTCAGCGTCCATTCGAACGTTAATTGTAGCAGAAGTACTCATAATTGACTCCACAAATTGAATACAATGTCATTACAATATATATACGTTGTAAATGAGTAAAAGTCAAGATTTTTCTTGCTTTTTCTTAAGTTTTGTTGGGATTTATTCGCAAAAAGGTTTTTTTCTTGACCTATTCGACAAGCTCAGGGCGAAAATTTACGCAAAATTTGCAAATTTTCGTTTGACTTTTGTTAAAAATATGGTATAATACACGCAAAGTTAGATGTGCATCTAATTTTTATGGTAAAAAGAGAGGTAAAAAGGACAAATCTGCCATACAAGATGGCAAGGCAATCAAATTTTATATACCCTGCGCTTACGCTTAGGGCTCTTAAATAACAATTCATTTTTCAATTCATTGGTGTCATTATGCCCAAAATAAATCTACAAATCCCATACCCCACATTCATTGAAAGCATCTGCCTTTATTTCCTGCTTCGCTACAGGAAGAAACATTACGGTTTTGCATTTCGGAAAATAAAGTTAATCAGCGGCAAATCAGCCGAGACAAAATTTGCTATCGTTGACCCGGAAGATTACGAGAAACTGGCGGGGGAGAACTGGCTGCTTTTTGAAAACGATAAAAGAAACGATTACGCCGTCCGGCTGGAAGGGAAATATCTTGTACGTATGCATCGGGTTATTATGGATGCTCCTAAAGGGGTGCTGGTGGACCATATAAATCATAACGGACTGGATAATACGAAAAGAAATCTGCGGTTCGCAACGCCTTCACAAAATGTATGCAACAGCCGACTGACAAAGAACGGCAGTTCGAAATACAGGGGAGTGTGCAGACTGACAGGTACGGTAAAATGGCGGGCGGTGATATATCATAACGGCAAATCCATATATTTAGGGCATTTCGATAATGAAGAAGATGCTGCCAGGGCATACGATGAGGCCGCAAAGATTTATCATGGCAAATTTGCAACCCTGAATTTTCCTGACGAATCGCCACACCTTTCAAAAAATACAAAAAATGAATAATAAAAAGGTGCGGGATGAACCGCCGCACCGAAAAAAATGGAGAATAATAATCGATGCGGGATGAACCAAAAAACAGGATTCCGCGTACTTGACGGTAAGAGTTTATGATATATAATTGCAAGTCTTTAGAAGTAAAGACGTAAAGAAGCAGGATGTAAGGAAATGTGAAATAACAAACCCCCACTAAAAGTGGGGGCTAAATATTGAAATGGATTCCCCCACAGGGGTTTTCAACCGCTCCCTAAGGGATAAACTTCGCGGGAATGACAGTATAAGGGTATATTAAATGATAAAAATCAAAGAGTTACGGAAATCGTTCGGGCCGATAGTTGCCGTTGACGGTGTGTCTTTCGAGGTTGAAAAGGGGCAGGTACTCGGCTTTCTTGGTCCTAACGGAGCCGGTAAGAGTACCGTGATGCGGATGCTTGCATGTTTCCTTCGGCCTGACAGCGGGACAGCGTCTATCTGCGGATACGATATTATCAAAAATCCAATCCAGGTTCGCCGGTGCATCGGATACCTTGCGGAAAATGTGCCTTCGTACAGCGAGATGACGGCCGGTGCGTTTTTGAATTTTATCTGCGACGCGAGAGGTCTTGAAGGCAAGAAACGCAAAGACGCTTTGGACAGGGCTTTGTCGTTGTGCCATATCGAATCGGTTTATCATCAGACGATTGAAACGCTGTCGAAGGGTTACAAGAGAAGGGTCGGCCTTGCGCAGGCACTGATTCACGACCCGCAGGTTTTGATTCTCGATGAGCCGACAGACGGACTTGACCCGAATCAGAAGCACGAAGTAAGACTGCTTATCGAGCAGATGGCAAAGGAAAAAGTTATCGTCGTATCGACTCATATACTCGAAGAGGTCGAGGCGGTATGCAGCAGGGCGATAATAATCGCAAAGGGCAAAATACTTGCCGATTCCACGCCGGCAAAACTAAAGGCCGAGTATGGCGGCTCGCTCGATGAAGTCTTCAGGAAAGTTACGACGAGTAAAGTGGCATAAGAAAAATCAAATATCAAACATCAAAAATCAAAATTATGGAATAAAAGGGAAAAAAGATGACTGGTTTTTGGGCGGTATTTAAAAGGGAGTTCAAGTCGTATTTCGCAACGCCGCTGGCGTATGTGTTTTTGGTGGTATTTTTGTTTTTCTCCGGCTATTTGGCCTTTAAGAATGGTTTTTTCGAGGCTCGCCAGGCGGATATGACGTCGTTTTTCTACAACATACCGCTGTTGTTCGTTTTTCTTGTTCCTGCGGCGGCGATGAGGTTATGGGCGGAGGAGAAAAAGACCGGTTCGATTGAGTTGTTATTTACGCTGCCGATTACGGTGACGCAGGCGGTTTTAGGCAAGTTTTTGGCGGCGTGGCTGTTTCTTATTGTCGCGATAGCGTTGACTTTTCCGATGGTGATAACGATATGCTATCTCGGCGACCCTGATATGGGATTGCTGGCGACGGGGTATCTGGCGACGATTCTGATGGCCGGCGGGTTCCTTGCAGTCGGATGTTTCTTCTCTGCGATATCGAATAATCAGGTTATATCGTTCGTGATGTCGGTGGTGGCCTGTGCGGTGCTCGTGTTCGCGGGGATGCCGACGACGATGAATTATTTGTCAAGTTTTCTGCCGGCGGGGGCGGTGAATACGATAAGCATGATGAGCTTTCAGGAACATTTCGATTCTGTCAGTAATGGAGTGCTTGAATTCAAGGATATATCATATTTTGTCATTCTTATAGCGGGCTGGGTGGCGGCATGCGGAGTGGTTCTCGATGAAAGGAAGGCGGGATGAGCAGAACAATAAGGGCAATCGTCGCGGTAATATTCATTCTGATAATAACGTTCAGCCTTATCAGTATCTGTCAGAATATAGGCAAAAGCTGGAAAGCCGATGTGACCGGACAGAAGATTTATACGCTCTCGAACGGAACAAAAACAATCCTGGCCAAGCTCAACCAGCCGATAATTATGAAACTTTATTACGGCAAAACGGCGGCGATAAAGGGGCCGGACCAGATTCGATACTTCAATAATTATTACGATTTTGTCAAATCACTGCTCGAAGAATACGCGGCAGCGGCCAATGGAAAGATAAAACTCGAAATAATCGACCCAAGACCATATTCGGACGATGAGGTCGCGGCGATAAGATACGGGCTGAAGAAATTTCCAATAACACAGGAAGAAAATTTCTTCTTCGGACTTGTCGTGCAGACGCAATTCGGAGTGCAAAAAACCATTCCGTTCTTTTCACCGACACGGCAGAATTTTGTCGAGTACGACATAAGCTATCTAATCGATACGGCTGTAACGCGGCAGAAAAAACGCATCGGCGTGTTAAGCTCGCTGAATGTGATGGGCGACGAGGTTACGCCTTATATGGCACGAATGATGCAATTGCAGGGGCAGCAGCCGAATAAGGCATGGGCCATTATTACGCAGTTGGGTCAGCAGTACGAGATGAAAAATATTCCGGCCGATGTCAATAAAATAGAAGACGTTGATATTCTGCTGGTTATCCATCCGAAAAAACTTCCGGAACAGACGCTTTTCGCAATCGACCAGTTCGTAGTCAATGGCGGCAGAACGATTGTATGCGTCGACCCGTATTGTGTGTCCGACCAGCCGTCACAGCCGGCGATGCAGATGCGGACGGAACACGACCCTTCATCGGAACTCGATAAGCTGATGGTCAACTGGGGATTGGAGATGCCGAAGAATACTTTTGCCGGCGACAGGACACTCGCTTTAGAGGCTGCCCTTAGAGCAGGAGAACGTCCACAGAAAATTATCGGATTTTTAGAGACGACGCCGGAATGCTTCAATAAAAATACGGTTATCACGGCGGAACTGAACCAGGTTCGATTTCTTTTCAGCGGAGTGCTGAAGGAACTGCCGTTGTCGGATGCGGATAAGAAGGAAGCGAATATCGAAAGAACGCCTTTAGTTATGACAACCAGCCGTGGAAACAGCTGGGCGGTCAGGGACCAGATGGACCTGATGACGAACGATATGCAAAGCCTGATGAAAAGGTTCGTCGAAGGCACCGAGCCGGTCGATATGGCATATCTTGTTACAGGGAAGTTCAAAAGCGCTTTCCCTCAGGGGATAGATATCGAAGTTGACGCTCCGAAAAACGCCGATGATGCGAACGCACCCAAGAAAAGCAAAAAACATATCGAGGCACTGCCGGCGGCAACGGCAAATTGCGCGGTTATCGTATTCGCGGATGTCGATTTCATCGGCGATATGATTGCTTACAGTTCTTCTATTTTCGGGACAATGATTATCGGCGACAACAGCGCACTGCTGATTAACGGAGTCGATGATTTCTGCGGGTCAGGGGAACTGATTTCCATCAGGTCGAGAGGCAACTTCAAACGGCCATTCATCGTGGTCGATAAAATCGAGGCTGAAGCCGATGCGCAGACCGCTGAAGAAGAAAGTAAAATCAACGCTGAAATAGCGGGATTCGAAAATGAACTGCAGACGATTCTAAGCTCGGCGCAGCAGGGGCAGGAAGAAGTTGTCGGAAGCTCCATCCTGCAAAAGAAAAAAGAAGTGGAACTGAAAATACTCGAGGCCAAAAAACAGCTTCAGGAAATAAAGAAAATAAAACTGCAGCGCAAGGAAAAACTTGGCAATAAGCTTAGAAGCTTCAATATGCTGGCGGCACCGGCGGTAATCCTGGTAATCGCCATAATACTGGGTCTATATAAAAGTACGAAGAAACGGCGTTATATCAGCCATGCGTCTGATGCGTAAGAATAGAACGCAGAACACAGAACTCAGAATACAGAATACAGTAGCATGGGAAATGGAGTCGAATAAATGAGTAATAAGAAACTTTCGGTTTTGGGAATTCTTGCGTCAGCGTCAATAGTTCTCGCTGTTTTTGTTTCGCAATGTGTCAATAAAAGCAAACAGGTCTCCGCGACGGCAGGTTATCTTATCCAGGGCCTTGACCCGGCCTCGATAGCGAAGATAATTATCAGCACAGACAGCAATACAATTACGCTTGACCGCCAGCAAAACGGATTTGTCGTCGAAAACAGGTCGAACTATCCGGCATCGACGAAAACAATAAACGCCCTGATAACTTCCTGCCTCGATATTAAAATGGTGGAATTTTATACCGAAGACAAAGCGAATTACGAAGACCTCGGTGTAACAGAAGAAAGCGGACAGGCTGTCGTAAAGTTTCTCGACGCCAACGGGAATGTTATTACCGGCCTAATCATCGGGAAGGATTGTCCGTCCGGCGGGCTGTATTACGGCAGGCTCGTCAACGATAATAAAGTTTATGTTATGGATAATGTGCCGTGGCCGGGCGCTTCACCGAACGAATATATCACTAAAGAGCTTATAACTCTGAACAAAGCTGAAATCGCATCGGTAACCGTAAAATCGCCGAGCGAATCCTATACGCTTGCTCCGGAAGCCAACAGTGCAGAAGTTGCCCTTAAAGAACTTCCTGCCGGTAAAATACAGAAAAACAGCGAGTGCGAGGCGGTTT
This sequence comes from Phycisphaerae bacterium, assembly GCA_041652575.1. NCBI lineage: Bacteria > Pseudomonadati > Planctomycetota > Phycisphaerae > Phycisphaerae bacterium. Next base: position 10,722 of record JBAZHC010000009.1, read on the forward strand.
TCAGCGCTCTTACCAACTTAAGTTTCGAAGACGTAAATACAGTTTCGGACAAACCAGATTTGAAATTCGACCGCGAGTACGGATGCCTGCTGAAGAATTCAACTTTGTTTCTTATCGAAATCGCACAGAAAGATTCGAAGACCTATATAAAATGCAGCGCTGATTTTACGGATAAGACACAGGTAAGGAAAGAAGAAGGCGTCGAATCGCAGGAAGAACTTAAAAAGAAAGAAGCGAAACTGCTGGCCAGGGAAAAAGTCAAAAAGTTTCAGGACGCTACCAGCGGGTGGGTTTACGAGATTCCTTCTTACTACGCAGATAAAATGACAAAGCCGATGAAGGAACTTGTGGAAGATGCACCTGAGCCGAATGACGCGAATGAACCACAAGAAAAATAAACCACGAATAAACACGAATTGACACTGTCAAATTGCTTTAAGGCGTCATTAAACGAGGTGCTGCATGAAAAAGAGAGTATTCGTTCTGCCGGTTATTATAACAGTCATTATTTGTTCCATATATTTCATTATGCCGCCAGTTCCCCGATATGCTCCAAATGTCGATACAGTTTTCCATAAAACGCTGATCGGCTGCGACAAAATTATTATCAGAGACGGCAGCTTCAATCCTGCCGAGGAATGTTACAGCAATAAAGCGTTAATAATACTGGACGACCCCTGCAGTATCTACGATTTTGTTGATGCCATTCGTTTCTCCTGTTTCCAGAGAGAGGCATTTTGTGCATGTTCAGGCTGGCCGGGAATCGATTTTTACAAAAACGGGGAAATAATTATGGCAACCAGTGTAAAACACAATATAGCTCTGCATACACCCCTTATAGATTATGATGCTCAGGTTACGAACGGTACCAGTAATTTCTTTGAAGGTCTTGTTACGGGACTGAATCGTGCAGCTTCTGCTCCTGCGGAGGATATTGCACCTGAGCCGAATGACGCGAACTCGCCGCAGGAATAATTGAAGATTTGAGGAAGGACTGTGCCGATTTTTTTATAGAGTCAAAAGACTTTTATAGATAAAGTAAAATCCAAAGAACATAATAGCTGCGGCGCAAAGGGCGAGTACAACTTTCTGGTTTTTCTCATTTAAAAACTTCGTGCCTTTGTAACTTGTAAAAGACAAAATCTCCAGCCAGCCCATATCGCAAAGCGAATGAACCAACGCAAATAATATAACGGCAATATAACCAAAACCGACAGCATCCTTTGCAAGATTCAAACCGACCGTGGCCCACCATAATAAAAAATACGGATTAGTGGCCGAGAGTATTACGCCGGTCATTAAATGGGTTTTAAAATTGTTATTATTATTTTGATTTACCGCTCCATTACCCTTGCGCAGGATTTCCGCTTCACTCCAACTGTCGCGGCTCTGTTCCCCCGCCACGGGTGCGGGGGCTAAATAATCCTTAAACATTTGCCAGCCCATCCAGATAAGAAAGGCACCGCCTGCAAGGCCGATAATGAGTTTTGCGACATGGTTTTCAAAGACGAAACCCAGGCCGAGCATAATCGCGGCAATCAGAGGCAGTTCGATGGATGAATGGCCGATAGAAATTGAGATTCCGGCGTGACGGGATTTTGTGCCGGCGGCAATCGTCGCGGCAGTAACCGGGCCGGGCGCTAAAACGCCGGAAAGAGAAATTATGAAAACCTGCAGTAAAAATAAAAATAGACTCATAGTTTTTGGACACAGATTAATGCGGCTCTTTTTCAGACACGGATTCCGCAGCGACGGAACGCGGATTAACACTGTTGTAAAAATCGATATTATTTAACGCTGTCGCCCAATCGACGTAACGATACGGAAAATCGAATTCGTCGCATAACGTCTTGATTTTTTTTATTGTCTGTTCGCTGAGTTCGTTTATTTTTTCGCTGTCCGCTTTGCAGAAGAAGATTCGACAGCCTGAAAAACGAAAATCTCTTGCGGTGCATTTGCCATTTTCGAGGCAGGGGCAGGATGAGCCGGTCATTTTCCTTAAGGGTTTGACATTTTTATAAAAATAGAGGAGTTCCGGCGTTGTTACGAAGAGTTTATGGCCGAAAGATTTGAAGTCGCAGCATTTACCGCAGGCTGAGCAATCGACATCGAGTGATTTAATCTGCGAGTTGAGCCAGTCGTAAATTTGTGAAACCTGTTTACAAATTTTCAACGTAACCGCTCGTTTACCCTTGCGCAGGGTTTCCGCTTCGCTCCAACACTCGCGGCTCTGAAGTTCCGCGGCAGGTTCTGGGTTTATGGAATTAACCTGTTTTATGCCCCCCGCCACAGGTTCGGAGGCTAAACAATCGTTATTTTTGTTTTCTGTTTTTTTCAATTTCTTCAAAAGTATAGAGTCTGCCTTTGTTTATTCCGGGACATTTTTGCGCGGCACAGTTCCAATCGTCTGGACCGGCCAGATTACTCGACCAGAAGGGCCAGGTTCGACACTGCATCGGCCTGACGTTATAAACCGCACAGCCTTTCGAATTATTTATATTAACGAGGAAGATGCAATCCTTTGTCTGCGGATTTTCCTTTATCGATATTCGAAAGCCGAACCTTCTCAAATATTTTTTGTGAAGCTCCGAGACAGTTATTTTAAGATGCTCGGCGAGTTTTTCGATTTCCGGTTTCGATATCCATATAACGCCTTCTTCAGGGCCGGAGCAGCATCGGCCACACTCCTGACAGGAGAAATGAAGACCGCCGATGTACCAAATATTTTTAGACACAGATTTCACAGATTTATAATTAAGATTATCAATTCTATTGTTGTTCTTTTAACCACTTGGCTACTGAATTGACAAAATCGGACCCGCTTTGAAGCATAAGTTCAGCTTCGTTATGTTCAATTACAGAGGTATACCCATAATCACCAAGCTGTCTTTTTTCAAATGCCCTGTTGAGTTCTTTCCACAGTTTTTTATCAAAAATACCTGTTTTAATAAAATGCTCGCCGAAAGCAGATATTACGCCTTTGTGAGAGGAGAATGATAAATTTTTTGTTAAGAGAGTTGCCTCAGTACAAAAAAACATAGCATAATAAATTCTTGAGACCGCAGATTCGTAGTCGCCGTCATCGAGAAGCAGCTTTGCACTTTTGATATATCGCTGTGCCTTGTTAATAAGCAACTGGATTTCTTTCATGCGGCCACTCCTTCCCTTCGCAGATTTAAGAGCAAAGGACTGTTAACAGAAGCGTAATCCTTTTCTGATACCGGATATATGGAAATCAATACGCCGTATTTGAGGTTTATTTCGGTTACAATATCTATCATCCGGTCTATTTCGCGGCCTGCCGCAACATCACTTTCGAGTACAATTGCCAAATCGATATCTGAATTATCCGTAGCAGTACCTCTTGCCCATGAGCCGTAGAGTATAATGCTCTTAAGCCTTTTTTTGTACAGTTGAGTGATGTTTTCCCTAAATTCTTTGAGTATTTGTTCTATTTGCATAATTCGCCTTCTTTTATAATATAGACCTTTCTGCCGGAATTGTACCACAAACAGTCGGAAATATCAAATTGGTATATCTATAATTAACTTTGACCCTTATTTTCCAACGATAAATTACTTTTTCCTATATTACACTGGTTGCAAAGGGTTTGAAGGTTCTCGATTACTGTTTCTCCGCCGTTAGTCCAAGCCTTAATATGATCTACGTGAAGAATTGTCCCCGGTTTTATCGCTGGACTTACACCGCATAATTTACATTTGAAGTCATCTCTATGCATTACCAAAAAACGCAACCGCCAATTTACTGTTCTGGACGTTTTATGTTTTGTTGTTGGTTCAATTTTTAGACTTTTAATCTCGGCTTCTGAGGAAATATATCCTTCCTTGTTAACATACGCTACAAATTTTTCTAAGGTCTTCCGCCAATGGTCGTAACGACTTGACCCATACTTTGATATTGGAAGTCGCATATCTCGCCACCGCGGTTGCCGCCCTAACTTAACCCACACTTCTTCAAGGTTTTCAAAAAGTTCTTCTTCGGTAGCCCCTTTAATTTGTTGTCTCGTTTCCATTAGGCCAGCTTTTTCAATCGCCATAAGCCAAGAGCCTAACCTACTTATAATCGTTTGACTATGATACTTACCATGTTTATCGTACTGCCTGGTGGTTAGGGTGTTCTGTTTTAATTCAGCGGCCACTCGCTTCATATCATTGATTAATTCTTCATCGAGTATATTGCGATGGAAATCCTCGAGCTCGAATTTCATTTGAGTACGCCCTTGTTTTCGCACGAATAGCTTTTTAATTTTACCATTTCAAAACTGCACCGGTATCGGCGCTTGTCGCCATAGCGGCGTATTTAGCGAGGCAGCCTTTTGTAATTCTCGGCTTTGGCGGAACGAACTGTTTTTTTCGTTTTGCAAGTTCAGCATTTGAAAGTTTCACTGAAATTTTCTTTGCGGGGATGTCGATTTCAATAATGTCGCCTTTCTTTAACAGTCCAATCGGGCCGCCGACAGATGCTTCCGGGCTGACGTGTCCGATGCAGGCGCCGCGAGTTCCGCCGCTGAATCTGCCGTCGGTAATGAGCGCGACCGATTCGCCGAGTCCTGCGCCCATAATGTAACTTGTCGGGCTGAGCATTTCCTGCATACCTGGGCCGCCTTTGGGACCTTCGTTTCTGATAATGACGACATTGCCGGCCTTGACTTTTCCTGCGAGGATGCCGTCGCAGGCGTCTTCCTGGCTTTCAAAAATGACGGCAGGGCCGGTATGTTTCAACATCTTTGCGGAAACGCCCGCGGTTTTGACAACGCAGCCGTTCGGAGCGAGATTTCCGCGAAGGATAGCAAGGCCGCCGGTTTTGGAGTAAGCGTTTTCAATTTTGTGAATGCAATCGTAATTTTTGATTTTCGATTTCGCGATGTTTTGGCCGAGAGTTTTTCCTGTAACGGTAATGCAATTGAGATTAAGAATGCCTTTCAGTTTGCTAATTTCGTTTAGAATGGCGCTGATTCCGCCTGCTTTGTTGACGTCTTCGACGTGCCATTTGCTCGAAGGCGAAACTTTGCAGATGTTGGGACATTTTTTGCTGATTTTATTAATTCTTTCGAGGTCGTATTTAATTTCCGCTTCGTTTGCGATTGCCAGAGTGTGCAAAACGGTATTTGTCGAGCCGCCCATCGCCATATCGAGAACAAAAGCGTTATCGAGAGATTTCGGCGTAATGATGTCGAGCGGTTTGAGGTTCTTTTTGATAAGAGTGATAATCTGTTTTCCGGCGGCTTTGTAAAGTTTGTCTCTTTCCGGGCTGATTGCGAGGATTGTTCCATTGCCCGGCAGAGCCATACCAATAGCTTCGCATAAACAGTTCATACTGTTTGCGGTAAACATTCCAGAGCAGCTTCCCTCGGAAGGGCAGCCTGTGCATTCGAGGTCGTAAAGTCTTGCTTTATTAATTTTTCCTGCTTTGAATGAGGCGACGCCTTCGAATACAGAAATTAAATCGACGGCGTTTCCTTTTGAATCTTTGCCTGCGGCCATTGGTCCGCCTGAGACGAAAATTGTCGGAACATTGACGCGCACCGAAGCCATAAGCATACCGGGGATAACCTTGTCGCAATTCGGGATACAGATAAGGCCGTCGAAGCAGTGGGCACGAACCATCGATTCGACCGAATCGGCGATAATCTCGCGTGAAGCGAGGGAGTATTTCATACCGGTATGCCCCATTGCGATGCCGTCGCAGATGGCGATAGTGTTAAATTCGAAAGGAATACCGCCTGCGGCGCGGACAGCGGCTTTAACTTTTTGCGCCACGATATTAAGGTGTATATGGCCGGGAACGACTTCGCAAAAGCTGTTTGCGATGCCGATAAACGGCTTATTCATATCCGAATCTTTGAGGCCACAGGCCCTTAAAAGCGCCCTGTGAGGTGCACGCTGAAAACCTTTTTTAATCATATCGCTTTTCATAGGTATTTGCTCCTGAATAAGTTACAAAAAGTAAGAAAATTACTTAAACAGGTATTATAAACCCTGGCCTCGGATAAATAAATGGCCAAAGTGAAAAATTTATTTTTCCGAAAAAAATTGCTACATAAATTATAGTTGTTATAATTCTGGTTTGTTTCTAAATGGATTAACTATCTGGTCTGATTGATTTTAGGAGAAAATTATGAAAGTGGAAAAACTTTGTGCTGTTATCTGCATTTCTTTAGCGATTGTTATTGGCGGCTGCGTTCCGACCGCCCAGATGAAACTCAGCCTTGCGCCGCAGAGCGAAACAGTATATAAAGTTACTATGGAAACGAGCAAGGATTATTCGTTTGTTCAGCCTTCCATAAACAAGACTAAAGAGCGCCATACGGTCGGCAAAGTCGAAATGGTCTTCGCTCAAAAGATTGAATCTGTCGACGGACAGGGCAGCGCGATAGCGGATATTAGCGTAAAACAACTGAAGTATCTCTCGCAGAATCCGGAAGGCAAGTCGGTAGAGTTTGACAGTGAAAACGAGCAGGGCAAAGCAGACCCGCTCGCCAAACTTGTCGGCGTTAGCTATAAAATCAAAATTACGCCGAAGGGAAGCGTCGAGGTCGTCGATGTGGCCGCTGCGAGGGGGATTTTGAAAAGCGGTTCGGCCGGGAAAGTAGCCGAGCGTCTGTTCAGCGATGAGGAAATAGCAAGACGCCATCAGGTTATGGCCCTGTTCGATGCCAAGGGTCCATGCAAGAAGGGCGACAAATGGAGTTCACTGGCGGCTTCTCCGGGCGGGATGCTCAAACCGAAAACCTTTGAAAAGATTTATACTGTAACCGACGTAAAACAGCAGAACAAGCAAACAACGGCAGTGGTAACTATGAATGCCGTTCCAAGTTCGAAACGATCGGAAGAGCTTGCGGGAAAAGAGCCTGCAATGGGTTTCTTTGCCAATATGTTCGATGAGAAAGACGAGTATACCGGCAAAATGGTCGTCAATTTGACTACCGGCGTAATCAGCAGTTATCAGGAAACTTTAAAGGCACAGTGGCTTGCGGCGGAATCTCCCGATGACCAGAAAAGCGATAAAGGGCCTGACCAGTTAACAATGGGATTTACGAGTATTTATAGTATCGAGAAAGTTGACTGAGTATAACCAAATGTAACCAAGGGATTGAGTTGACAGGATAAATTATGAAAAAATGGATTTTTGCAGGATTATTTCTGGCGACAGGTATTTTTTATTTTGTCGGATGCCAGGAACAGCAGGCTTCGACTAAATCTGTAAAGTCAAAATCGGCCGGCAAGCGGGCAAGTGTTAAAGGTCCGCTGCTCTTAACCGTTGATTTTAATTCCGCTACGGAGTTGAAGTATGATTTTGTCAGCGAAAGACAGATTTCCATTAATCTTGACCCGTCGGGCCGATATTCCAAAGGGGGCAAAAGCAGCCAGACTCAGAATACGACTGAAAAACTCGAGATGCAAATTACCTATAAGGCGCTGCAGATAGACCCTTACGGGTATTCGACAATCGAGGCAAAGTGCAATTCGGCAAAGGTTACAAGAACTTCGTCGAACAGCAGAGGCCAGGAAAGGGCCGACGCAGTCGAATCCCTTGCAGGCAAAACTTTTACGCTGAAAATTACTCCGACCGGCAAAATCGCCGATTATTCAAGTCTCGGTTCAATCGTTAAAGAACTTGGCGATAAGGCCTTTGGAGGCGATCCAAAAAGGGGCAGAGTGAAAAGTTCCGATATGATTATGGATTTTATCGCAACGCAGTGGGGCATCTGGGATACCATAGCGAGCATAGAAAATCCTGTGAAAGGTCTGAAAAAAGGACAACGATGGGAATCGCAGCTTCTTGCTCCAATGCCGTTTGTCTCGAAAATCGGCAGAAATGTCGAATACGAGCTGGCAGGGGTTGTTAAGACCGACAATATTTCTTATGCCGAGATAACAAGTAGTTACAGTCTTGGGTCGCCGCCGGCGGATGTGCCAATGCCTTACACCGGTTCGTTCCAGATGAGAGGAATGTTCGGCTTCCTTCAGGGTTATAAAGTGCTTTCCATCGAAGGCAGCGGCAAACAGCTTTACGATATCGAAAGAGGTCTGGTTAAAAGCGATACACAGCAATATAAGGCAAAAGTCAGCGCCTCTATTATGGGCTTAGGCAACGATGCGCTTGAGCCGAATATAGAAGTCAACCAGATAATTACTATGACGCTTGTGGAATAAAGCCGGAGGGAGGCCCAATTGGAAAGAAATAATCTTTGGGCGCCGTGGAGGATTGGATATATTCAGGGCTTGAGCGAAAAACACGACTGCTTTATCTGCCATAATGTAAAACATCCGCAGCAGGATGGAGAAAATTTTGTATTATGGCGGACCAGTAACAGCCTTGTAATGCTCAATAAGTTTCCCTACAACAACGGTCATCTGCTTTTAGCTCCTGTCAGACATATAGCCGGTCTCGACGAACTCAATGACGGCGAATTGCCGGAGATTACAAAACTTATCGTCGCCTCTCAGAAGGTTTTAACGGCCGCGATAAAGCCGCACGGTTTTAATGTCGGTATGAACTTCGGCAGATGCGCAGGGGCGGGTCTTCCCGGCCATTTGCATATCCATATCGTTCCGCGATGGGACGGCGACACCAATTTTATGGATACTTGTGCCGGTACTGATGTTATTAGCCAGGGGATGAAAGATTTATACAAGCAGCTTAAAAATGCAAGCGGCGAAAATAATCTTCCGGGGTTTTGATTATGTCTGAGTTTATTCAATTATACGCCGTAACCGAAACAAACAGCAAGGGCAGAAGATTTAAAGAGCCTGCTCACGCCTACCGAATGCCTTTCGAACGCGACAGGGACAGAATAATTCACACATCTGCGTTTCGACGGCTGGAAGGCAAAACACAGGTATTTATGCCGCAGACAAACGACCAGTACCGTACACGTCTTACGCATAGTATCGAAGTTTCGCAGATAGGCAGGACAATAGCAAAATCGCTCGGCCTGAACGAAGCTCTTACCGAAGCGATATGTCTTGCCCACGATTTGGGACACAGTCCGTTCGGCCACAGCGGCGAAGCGGCGCTTAACGAGATTATGAAAGACTTCGGGGGGTTCGAACACAACGCCCAGACACTGCGGATTGTCGATGTGCTCGAAAGGCCCTATCCTGATTTTGTCGGGCTGAATCTGATGTACGAGACGAGACTGGGCCTTGCAAAACACAGAACTTTTTATGATAAACCGCAGGGAAACGGTTTTACGGAAAAGAACTGTTCGCTCGAAGGTCAAATCGCGGATTTATCCGACAGAATCGCCTATAACTGCCATGACCTCGAAGACGGCCTGCGTTCAAACCTGCTGAACTATAAAATGATTATGGATATTAATCTCTGCGCACAGGCTGCCGAGAGGTGCGAGGCCGAGAAAATCAGCGAAACGGTTATCAGGAACACGCGAATCGCCAAGACAATCATAGATATGCTTGTCGGCGATTGTATCGAAACGAGCCGAGGCGCGATAATGTCCGTTCATCTGGAAAATCTGCAGCAGGTACTGGACAGGGGCGAGAATTTTATAACGTTAAGCGGCGATGCGGAAAAGGGACTTGTCGAATTGGAAAAATTTCTGCATAGTAATATGTATGAAAACCCTGCCGTAAAATCCGTTTCCGGTCAGGCGGCGGGCTGGCTGGCGAAGATATTTAACAAATTCAAAAACGACCCGAGGCAATTGCCGAGGTTCTACCAGAATCTCGCAGGCGAGTTCGGCCTCGAAAGGGCAATCTGCGATTATGTGGCCGGTATGACAGACTGGTACTGTCTTGAGATTATTAAATAGCCACAGAGTTTTATTAAGATTTACGTTTTTAGCCACAGAGAAACACCTGTCTTCGTTAAAAGCTACGGCAAGGCAGGCAGAGGTCACAGAGAAAATTTAAATAAAAGGTTACGTCAATCGGTTGTGGTTGCCCCTACGGGATTAAAACGAGGCTGGTATCGGCTGTGTCAATCGTAAGGCGTCTGAAGCCGACCCAGCTAACAAAACACAACTGAAATACTATAGACTAAACGAGCATCGCAACCTAAATATAGGGAATACGAAATCAATGTATAAACCTGTGTCTTTCTCATTATGTTGTACCGTACTGTGGCTAAAAAAATATATCTTTATTATTTCTCTGAGGCTATAATAGTTTTATGAGCGTGAAAAAACTTATTCTATCCTGTTTCGGAGTCGGATTTATACCTTTCGCTCCGGGTACAATGGCCAGCTTACTGACTTTGGCGGTTTTTCTGGTTGTTCATTATTTTCTTCCGATAGATATTGTTTCTATTATTTTTCTTTTTGTCGTAATAATAGCATCGAGCGTTCTTTGCCTTCTGTTTGCAGGTCAGGCGGAGAAACTGGAGGATAAAAAAGACCCCGGCTGGATTGTAATAGATGAAGTCGCCGGCCAGTCCGTAGCTTTGTTAACGGCGGCCGTAACGAACAGGAGAGTTTTAACGGTTGCTATCGCCGCTTTTGTGCTTTTCCGGATTTTCGATATTCTCAAACCGCCGCCAATACGCGAAATTCAGCAGCTTGACGGCGGATTAGGCGTGCTTATCGACGATTTGGTTGCCGGTGTCATGGCAGGGACGATATTGTGTATACTTTCGTTCCTTTTTACATTTATCCAATAACGGATTGTAAAATCATCTTTAGTAGAGTATCATTTCATAAAATTTTAATAATCGTTAAGAGAATCCATGGCAATTGAATATTCCGCAGATTTATGCAAAAGCTTAGAGCTTCGTTTTAAGCAATTGGGTCTGTCGCGTCCGGCCCAGGCCGGCCGTTACGAACCGCAAACGGAGCTTGTTTATGATTTCGAGCCGATAGGTTCCGGCGAAAAGGTCGGAATAAAACTGGCTGTCGAGCATTTTGTCGGCGGCGGGTTCGCGGGACAGGTTTACAAGGTGAGGATTGTTGAAATCTCTCAGCCGCAGCTTTGCCCTGATTTATCAATCGGCAAAATCTGCGCGATGAAAATTCTTATTCCTCCTTCCGGCCTTAGCAGGCTGTTCCGTAATTTTCTATACTGGGTCGGTTTCGGCGGCCCGTTTCAGCTTCAGGTCAATCCCGCCGCGGCTAAATCCGGGGCGTTATGGCAGAAATTTATCCGCAGGGCGGCGAAAATAAGATTCGATGACGAAAAAAGCATTGTCGATATCTTCGGAACATTTGTCGATAGTCAGATGGGAAGCTGCGGCGAACTGAGCGAATGGATTGACGGGCGCACATGGCGGCTGGAAGTGGACGACCATATCGATTTGCTGAAAAAATGGCGCAAAGGCAGCATCGACGCTAATAAGGCTGGGTCGCCTGAATACCGCGCAAAATATATTTTTATGCATGAATTCGTAAAACTGCTGCACGAAGTCGGCGCACACGAATTCGCCCGGCAATACGAATGGACAACACTGAAGAGCCAGCCGAATTGCCTCAAGCGTCTTGATACCGGCAACGAGCCGGATAAAGGGCTTGTCGCTGTCGATTTTCGGGCGGGTCTGGCTTTGCTGCCGTTTCTGCCGATGAGTCCAGGCGATTTTAAATTAATCTGCCAGGGTATTAAGCGAGGCTCGCTCGTCCAGTTCGACAGGGGCGATTTGAATAAACTTGCAAGTTTCATCGACAGTCATAAAGAAAATTTCAGCGATATGGCGGGTCTTTATGACGGGCTTGTCAGAGCTGAGGATATTTATCGAAATTCAATTCCGGATATAACGCATAATCGTTTTCGATTGTTGTACAGCGGCAAATTATGGTCAACTATTTTCGACAGTGCGGCCCTCGGCTGGAAGGTAAGAAATATTATCGACGAAAAAGGTTTTGAGAAATTGCGGCAAAGCAAATTCAAAACTTTTATTTTCTTCCTTATAGGATTGATACCGATTCTTGGCAGGGTATTGCGGAAATTCTGGTGCCACGAAAAGTGGCGAAAACATTATATCGGCGTTTTGACAAGTTTCGGATATTTCAATAAAGCCTTAAACGGCAAAGTTATTGAATTGCTCGCGTCCTGGCACAGGGCGGGCAGGATTTCTCAGGAAAAAACAGAACTGCGTTTACGGCAGCGGTGGCGGATTTTGTATCATCTGCCGTTTCTGCTTTTGGTATTTCCGTCTCTGCACAGGCTTTTGACCGATTGGCAGTTCGCCAGGGAAAAAATTTATTATTTCACGATACGACCTGTCAGGCTGTATTTTAATGCAGAGCTTCGGAAACAGTGGCTTTGCGATATGGTCGAGCAGGGTCAGAAAAAACATATTCTTACCGATGAGGATGCAAAAACGATTCTGTCGCAGGTTGACGAACCTTTCATAGACAAATATTTAAAGAGTCTTGCCGTTCACGTTTGTACGCTGCCTGTAACGCAGATTGTCTCGGTTACGATTGCGATTATTTACTGGCTGACGCATCGGGCCGACCCGAACGCATGGGCGTATGGTTTGGGAATAATCGCGTTCTTTCAGGTGATACCGATTTCGCCCGGCTCCATTGCACGCGGTTCGTATGTAGTTTATATGGTTATAAAAGACAAGAGTTTCAGGGACTACAATATCGCGGTCTTTTTGGGCTTTATGAAATATGTCGGGTATCTTGCCTTTCCGATACAGATGACTTACCGTTATCCGGCACTGGCGAGATTTATGGCGGCTCACTGGGCGACCGATGCGGTGCATATTGTTCCGGTTTTCGGAGAAAGAGGCGCACTGCTGGAACATTCGATATTCTGCATTTTTTATAACTGGCCTCTGACGATTCGCAGGCGGATGCGGGCCAGGGCGGCGATGCGGGAAAAATTAAGCCTGCAATATCTGCATATTATGCCGATAGCGGCGGCGGCTTCGATAATATTGAAATTTTTTGTAAAGTGGCATTTTACCACGGCTGTCATTTTGATTTTCCTTATTAGCGGCTCTCTTACGACGATTTTCTGCGGCAGGGCGACGCTTTTGAAAAGATTCCTGGCCTCGGCCGGAACCGGCTTTTTGGCGGCGGTTTTTTATACGATTTTCAACGTCTTCTTTAAAAAAACAAGTGCCGGTTCCGCGTCTCATATCATAATTCCGGCACTGTGGCATTGCTTTGGTTTTACACTAACGGCGGTAATTGGAGCGATTTTAACTGAAATATCCCTGCCTGACGTCGAAAAACGCAATATTGATTAACGGCTTTGCGGATTTTATTTCTTGTTTTTGATATTATTTTATGAGAAAATAGGGCCTTAATGATTAATGGAGCGAGTCCCGTTAGAAAATTGCCGGCTGATAGTAAATCGCATTTTTTTCTAACAGGATTTGCTGATAATTGCTTTTTTTCTAACAGGACGAGGCTTTATGTCGATTAGTTACAATTCGTTTTGTGACGATTTTTACGTTGATATGTATATAAATACAAGGTTCGACCTGCCTTCGGACAGGGATATCCTTCTTGCATTCTTCGAGAGAATCAAAAAACAATTTCCCACGATGACGACTCTCGGCAGGGACGGGACCGAATTTTGTCTCGATGAGGACCCAGGTTCGGGTCAGAACCGCTGGGCCAGCGTCGATGTCGACCGTCTCGGCGCAGGCTGTGTCAATCCGGCATCTTTCCAGCAGGCATTCGAACTGCCGAAATTTGTACTTGAGCTTGTTCCTTATATGCTTGGGATTCGCAGCCTTGATATCGAGTCGCTGGATTTGACTTTCGGAATGGATTTCGATTATGCGGGCAATCACAATGATATAATTGCCGAGGCGCTTTTCGGAGGCTCGGCTTTTTCACGGATTTTCGATGTCCCCGGCGCAGGTCCGCTGAACCTTTCGCCTTCGGTCATACTTGCTCTTGATAATGATTGTTCGACCAGGGCAAGGCTTGCCATCGAAGCCAGAACCGAAGAGAGCGAGATACGAAGCGGAAAATTCGACGCCGACAAGCCAATAAGTTTTTATTTGACCGTCAGGCAGTATCCGCAATCCGGAAAGGATTTTGAAATGATTCCTGTTTTTAACAGGCTCTGCGGACTGGCGGTTGAGTTTATGGACGAAAAGGTTGTGCCGAATATTGTTATGCCGCTTACCAATGCGATAGCGCACAGGAGATAAAAGGATTATAATTTTAAGGGATTTTCCGGAGGTTAAAAATGGCTGTTGTTGCCACATTGAGTAAGTATAAAAAAACAAATTATAAAATCTGGATTCTTATTCTGGCTGTAGCGGGTGTGTGGTTTGCCTATGATGGTTTCCGCAACGAGAAATTTATAAAGAAACATACCACCAACGGGAAACGCGACTCGACGCTTGTTTTTCACAGGAAGTCTCCGCCTTATCTTCTGGCGGCCGCGGCGGCAGTGGCAATTTATGCTTTTATGATAAACGGTAAAAAAATTATTGCCGATGAACAGCAGCTTATCCTCAGTGAAAAGGAAAAAATACCGTATAGTTCCATTGAGAGCATTAACAAAACAAATTATGATTCAAAAGGTTATTTTGTCATTGCCTATAAGGACGATGCGGGCAAAACTCTGCAAAAGAAGATAGATAACCGGGATTTTGATAATCTTGACGCAGTTCTCGAACTGCTTGTATCTAAAATCACCGGCTGAAAAGCCGTCATTGTCGTTTTTTAACAATTTTTTATGCCGTAATGGTGGTTTTGTGACTCTGTTCGGCCTGTATTTTGTGAGGCAAATTTATGAATATCTGCGTTGTTGGTCTGCAGTGGGGCGATGAGGGTAAGGGCAAGGTTGTCGATATCCTTGCCGAGAAGAACGATATTGTCGTCCGCTACGGCGGCGGTGCAAACGCCGGCCATACGGTCGTTATCGGCGACAAGAAATTTGCCCTGCATCTTCTGCCCAGCGGCGCTATCAGACCCAATACCGCATGCGTCATCGCAAACGGCGTTGTCGTCGACCCGGAAGTTTTGCTCGGGGAAATCGATTCGCTTTCGGAAAGAGGCATAACTCTCGACGGAAGACTGCTTATCAGTGAAAACGCCCACGTCGTTCTCGATTATCATAAGGCCGAAGACAGATACAGAGAAGAGTCGCTTGGTAAAAATAAAATCGGAACTACTGTCCGCGGCATCGGGCCGTGCTATTCAGACAAGGTCGGCAGAAGTTACGCCGTCAGGATGGCGGATTTACTCAATATCGAAACGTTAAAGGGCAAACTTGAAAATATAGTTAATTACAAAAATAAGATTTTCGCTGCGCTTTACAACGCTCCTCCGATGAATGCGGCAGAGATTTATGAAAAATGCAAAATATATTCACAGAAATTGTCGAAATTTGTCTGCGATACCACAGCGTATCTGCACGAACAGATTGAATCGGGCAGAAATATTCTTTTCGAAGGCGCTCAGGGCGCATTGCTCGACCTTGACCACGGCACGTTTCCGTTCGTTACAAGTTCCAACGCCAGTTCGCTCGGCGTAGGGCCCGGCTGCGGTGTGCCTGTTCAGATGATTAATGATTTTATAGGCGTAGTCAAGGCATATACTACCCGTGTGGGAGCAGGGCCTTTCCCTTCGGAGCTTGATAACGAAATCGGCCAATACATTCGCGACAAGGGTCACGAATACGGTACGACGACTGGCAGACCGCGGCGCTGCGGCTGGTTCGACGCTATGGTTGTCAAATACGCCGCGAAAATCGGCGGCATAAATGAAATCGCTATGATGCATCTCGATACGCTCGCCGGTCTTGACGAAGTTAAAATATGCACAGGTTATACCATCGATGGCAAAGAAGTGAAAATGTTCCCGTCGAATATCGACAGGCTCGCGAAAGTTAAATGCGTTTATAAAACCCTGAAAGGCTTTGGCCAGGATTTAACCGAGGTCGACAGCTTCGAAAAACTTCCTGCCGAGGCGAAACAATACGTCAAAGCGGTCGAGGACGCCGTCGGTCTTCCTGTTACAATCATCGGCGTCGGCCCGTCAAGAAAACAGACAATTTTCAGGAAGTAACAATGTTAAAGACACGGATTTACACGGATATTTTTAGACACGGATTCCGCAGCGGCGGAACACGGATTAACACTGTTTATAAAAAAAATATCTCTGTGTTCTCTGTGGCTAAAAATAATATTTCCTCTGTGGCAAACCTTAATTTTGTTAGAGGTAAATAGTGTCGAAGGAAATACCGGATTTAAAGGCAAATCGTATCGCGACAGCCAAACGACTCGGTATCGAGCCTGAAAAGATTCCGCGTCACGTCGCGATTATAATGGACGGCAACGGCAGATGGGCGACTAATCGGCACCTGCCTCGTTTCCAGGGTCATCGGCAGGGCGCAAGAACGGTGGAGAAAATTGTCGATTACTGCGTCGATGTGGGGCTGGATTGTCTGACGCTTTATTCGTTCAGTATGCAGAACTGGAAACGGCCTAAATTGGAAATTGCTTTCCTGATGCAGCTTTATACCCGTTATTTTATCGGGATAAGAAAAACTCTCAAAGAGCACAATGTAAAGTTGATACACCTTGGCAGGACCGAAAAACTGCCTCCCAAACTTGTCAGGGAAATGCATAAAACGATTGAAATTTCCTCGGAATATACCGGGATGACTCTCGGGATAGCCCTCAATTACGGCAGCAGAGAGGAGATTATCGACGCGGCGAAGAAAATTTCACTCGATTGTGTCAATGGCAAATTAAAACCTGAACAGATTGACGAACAGGTTGTAACTAATAGTCTTTATACGGCCGGTTTGCCGGACCCGGATTTGCTGATAAGAACCTCAGATGAAAAGAGAATCAGCAATTTTCTTTTGTGGCAGCTTTCGTATGCCGAGTTTTATATTACTGATACTCTCTGGCCCGATTTCACTCCTGCCGATGTTGACAAGGCGATAATGGAATTTTCAAAACGTGCAAGACGTATGGGCGATATCAAGCCGTCTTTAGTATAAATTTTTACCGAACAATTTATGAGGTTGCGTTAGACGGTTGCGGTCCTTACAGGATTAAAATTGCGATGCTGGTTGAAAAAGAAGTAAGGAAATAAAGATTTAAGGAAGTAAGGAATTTGCATTTCTATTAATATTTTTTCCTTACTTCTTTGTTTCTTTACATCCTTACTTCTAATAACTATGACCGGGAATAAACTATGCTTAAATATAGATTGATATTCGGAACACTAATGACGATTTGTTTTATCGGTCTTGTGCTTTTCGATGGTTTTTTAGACGGCAGTTTAAGTTCTCAAAAACCCGATGCGGCCGTGCAGGCGACACTTCTTGTGATTATGTTAATTCTCGTAGCGATTCCGGCGAACATCGAACTGGCCAAACTCATAAGCGCAGGCGGGGCGAAAATTTTTCTGCCTGTTACGATTACTTCGAGCGTTTTGCTTTCAACTGGATGGTACATTTCACAATTCTTCGCGGACAAAAATCAGTTCGCGGCCGTTTTCTTTATTTCGGTTTTCGCGTTGAGCACCCTGGCGATTTTTTTATGGCAGGGATTGAAATACGCCTCTGTCGGGGCCTTTGCAAACTGCGGGGCAAATCTGCTTTCGATAGCATATCTGGGAGCATTGGCAGGTTTCTTTATTAAGATAAGAATTGATTTTGGCCCCATTATATTTTTGATGTTTATTTTTGTTGTAAAATTTGCCGACATAGGGGCTTATACGGCAGGCAGGCTTTTCGGAAAGCACAAATTTTCGCCTGTCATAAGCCCGAAAAAGACCTGGGAGGGTATGGCGGGAGGATCGCTTTTTTCTGCAGTTGCGGCCTCGATAATTGCAAAAGTTTTTGATATAATGCCGCTCTGGCAGGCGGTGATTTTCGGAGTCTGTTTCGCTTTTCTCGGCCAGCTTGGCGATTTGGCAGAATCGATGCTCAAACGTGCGGCCGAGCAGAAGGATTCTGCCGGTACGGTCCCCGGTTTTGGCGGGGTTCTCGATATAATTGATTCGCCGCTGGGCACCGCGGTTTTAGCTTATTTGTTTTTTCTGTTTGTGATTTAATAATTTCTATATTGTCATTTTGAGCGAAATCGAAGGATTCACGGATTTCTCCGCTTCATCCCGATTGCATCGGGATTCCGGTCGAAATGACAAAAAGTTAAGGTGGCAATTGGAAACTACTATTCAACTGCATTCAAAAAAAAGGCTCGAATTATTCGGCCCTGCCGATGAGCATCTGCGGATGGTTCGCGCACGCTGCGGAGTGCATATAGCCGCAAGGGAAGATTCGGTTATCATATCCGGTCCGGACGAAGCCGTTGAAAAAGCTTCGCAGGTTGTCGAGCTGATGCAGAAGCATTTGGCACGATTCGGCAGGCTCAACGCCAATGACGTAATCGGCCTGATGAGCAAAGTCGAACTTACGGTTGAGCCGGACGAAGGTTTTGGCATCTCGGTATATTCGCCGAAGAGATTTATAAAGCCGTTTACCCGCGGCCAAAGACGTTATATCGAAGCGATGCTGAATTTCGATTTGACTTTCTGTACGGGGCCTGCCGGCACGGGCAAAACTTATCTTGCGGTAGCGGCGGCGGTTTCGATGCTCAAGAAAAAGCAGATAAGAAAAATAGTTCTTGCTCGTCCCGCAGTTGAGGCTGGCGAAAAGCTCGGTTTTCTGCCGGGCGATATGCAGGCAAAAGTCAATCCGTATCTGCGGCCGCTTTTCGACAGCCTTGAGGATATGATGGAATTTTCTCAAATGCGGAAGCTGATGGAGATGGATATTATAGAGGTTATTCCGCTGGCGTTTATGCGGGGCAGGACTCTCAATGACGCGGCGATTATCTGCGACGAGGCTCAGAATACTTCTTCGACGCAGATGCTGATGTTTCTTACCCGAATGGGCAGGGGCTCGAAGATGATTATAACCGGCGATATTACCCAGATTGACCTGGACAAGGGCGTTAAAAGCGGGATGCTCGATGCGATGGAGACTCTTGCCGGCACAGAGGGCATATCTTTAATAGGTCTTGACGATACGGACATTGTACGGCACAATCTTGTTCAGAATATCGTTCAGGCTTACGAAGCGAAAAAGAAGAAGCGTTAATATATGTCTATATTTAAAAGAAATATGAATCCGAGGCGCAAGCAGCTCAGGGAGACGATGGCCGCCGAGAGGTTTGCCAGGCTCACCGAGTTTGTCAACAGCGGTATGCTGACAGCGGTATCGATACTTCTGGTTTTCGCCGCAGCGTGCTCGCTGCTGTTGAGTCTTAAAACAGGCAGGGATATTATTGCCTACAGGCCTGCGCATCAGATAATTTCGGTTATTATTTTTGTTGCGTCCTTGTCTTTAGCTTCCGCCGTGTATATTCATCGTTATAATTACAGACTTATCAAAACTCCTCTTCGCGCCGTAGCGATGGCATGTTTGTTTTTAATCATGCTTGCACTTACAAAATTCAGTACTTTTTTCCCCGGCAGCGATTATATGACGGTTGCTGCCGCAATAACATGTTCGATAATTCTTACGATTGTTTACGAACAGAGATTCGCCATGGCTATGGGGATTTTTTACGCGATGCTTGCCTGCATAGCCGCCGGCTTCGAGACGGATTTCGGAATTTTTCTTACCATGGCTGCCGGGGTAATCACAAGTTGTTTCCTGTTGCGGGAAATCAGGACTCGCATTAAGATTCTCGAAGTAGGCGTTTTTACCGCCGCTGCCGTTTTTGTCCTAAGTTTTTCGACAGACCTTTTTGAAAGCGGTTTTACCGGGCGTATTTTCGCCGATGCAGGCTGGACCGCGACTGCGGTAATATGCGTCGGTGTAGTCATTCAGGCACTTTTGCCTATAATTGAAAAAGTATTTCGTATCGCCACGAGTATGACGCTGCTGGATTACAGCGATGCCAACCAGCCTCTGCTCAAGAAACTCGCGATGGAAGCGCCCGGCACTTACAGCCATAGTCTGCTGATAGGTTCTATTTCCGAGGCGGCCGCCGAATCGATTGGCGCAAACGGTCTTTTGTGCAGAGTCGGCGCTTATTATCACGATATCGGTAAAATCGGCAAGCCTCGCTATTTTATTGAAAACCAGATGGGTACGGCAAGCCGGCACGATGTGCTTTCTCCCATTATGAGTCAGTTAATAATTGTCGGCCACGTCAGGGATGGTCTGGAGATGGCCGAAGAATACGGTTTACCTGCGGTGATAAGACAATTTATCGAAACTCATCACGGCACTACGCTGATTGAGTATTTTTACGAAGAAGCCAGGAAAAAGGCTGAAAACGGCAATCTGCCTCAGGAGTCGGAGTTCAGGTATCCGGGCCCGCGTCCTCAGACCAAAGAGGCCGCGATAGTTATGCTTGCCGACGCGGTTGAAGGTGCGGTAAGGTCTCTTGCGGAAGTTACGCCTACGAAGATTGAAACAGTGGTGCACAATATGGCGATGAAACGGCTTCAGGACGGCCAATTCGACCAGTGCGAACTTACACTGAAGGAACTAAGCAGGATAGAAGAAGCGATTTCGAAAAGCCTTGCGGGGCATTATCACGGCAGAGTGGCCTATCCGTCTACTGATAAACTTCAGCATCTGGCCGCCGAAAACGGAAATGAAAATGCCTAAGAAGAACATCACCTCCTTATCAGGTATTAAGATAAATATCTGCACAAACTGCGAAGCTGTCGATTTTGACAAGCGGCGCATTATTAATCTTATCCGGCAGGCAGCGGAACATTTCAATCTGAAAAAGGCTCAAATAAATATCGCGATTGTTGACGACGAGCGGATTATAAATATAAACCGCCGATTTCTCGATAAGAGCAGCACTACCGATGTTATCAGCTTCGATGTTTCGGACGAGACGGACAAAGAAAAATTTTTCGATATCGCCGTAAATGCTCAGATGGCCGCCAGACAGGCCAAAACTCGCGGCCATGACGGCCAGGCCGAGCTTGCTCTTTATGTTCTGCACGGCCTGCTGCACCATCTCGGATTTGACGATATAACAGTCCGACAGGCCGCTAAAATGCACAGGACGGAAGATGATATTCTGAAAAAATTTGGTTTCGGTGCCGTATATGACGCTGAAAAAAGATAAAGGCATTTGCATCCGTACAACGGATTATTCCGAAAGCTCGCAGATACTGACTTTTTTTACGAGGGACAGCGGCAAGATAGGCGTAATCGCAAAAGGTTCGAGACGGCCAAAATCGTCTTTTTCCGGTACCATTGAAGTTTGCGTTATCGGGGATATGGTTTTTTCGCTCAGAGACAACGAAAAACTTGGAACGCTGACGGAGTTTAATCCGACTTTCTTCGGCCATGAGATTCGCAAAAAACTTTTCGCCCTTAACTGTGCGTTTTTCGCCGCCGAGCTTTTGAATTTATTTACGAAAGAGCACGACGGTCATCCGGAACTTTTTGACGAGGCGGTATTGTTTTTACACAGGCTCTGCGAAAATCCGGACGACAAGGCACTGGCATTTCTGATACATTTCCAGCTTTCCCTGCTTTCTCAAACAGGCTCACAGCCTGTTTGCGACAGTTGCGCCAACTGCAAAAGAAAATTTGACCCCGCATGGAAACAATTTTATTTCAGCGCATCGGCCAGCGGCCTTGTATGCAGGGATTGTGAATCCGCCTTTGTCGATAAAAAGGTAATAAGTTTCGAATGTGCAAGCTGTTTGAGTCAGCCGACAAAAATCCTGAACAGTCAGGCTTCAGTGCTTGCCGGCGTTGAAAAGATTCTGATTGAGTATATTACAGGCGTTCTCGAAAGACCGCCGAGAACCGCCGATATGATTTTAAAACTTATGAAATAAGTAATCGGCTATTTTGCCTTGCTCAGGTATGAACCATCTTCTGTGCTTATTCTCACGACTTCGCCGACCTCGATGAATGGCGGAACGCGCGTATGCAGGCCCGTTTCGAGTGTGGCGTCTTTCATCTGGTTAGTCGCTGTCGCGCCTTTCGGCTGAGGTGTAGTTTCGGTAATGGCCAGTTCGACGACGTTCGGCAATTCGATGGACACTACATTTCCATCGTGTACGAGAACTGTGATATTTGTATCGGGCTTGAGGTATCCGACCTGTTCGGCGACCATTTCTTTCGGTATGGTAGTCTGGTCGTAAGTTTCGTTATCCATCAGTACCAGTCCGATTGCATCCGAGTAGAGATATTGCATTTGGCGTCTGTCGAGGAAGGCCTGTTCGATATCTTCAGTCGAGCGGAGTCTTTTTTCGAACATAACGCCGTCTTTTACACCGCGAAGCTTTGCCTGCACAAACGCCCGAAGGTTTCCCGGCGTAACATGTACAGATTGAGCACAGATACATAGTTTACCGTCCATTATTACGCCCATGCCGGGCCTTAACTCACTTGCCTTCACAGTTATCCCTTAAATAAAACCTTGTAAGTCCTGTTTTTTAAAACGATTAGGGTCAAAATATACTTTTATTTTGCCCTGCGGTCAAGCAGAATATTGCCCTGCTGTGGTTAAAATTGCGGTTTTGAGGTTATTGAAAATTATTCCACTTGCCGCTATCGTGTCTGCCACCGAAACGGATGAGTTTTTGCTTGTTTTTATGCGTATATAAGAGGTATAATATATTTCTATGACAATAATACGGAAACAAAAATGGCCGAAGCTCATCTAATACCAACAGTCAGGGAAATTGCTGCTCAGTGCGGGGTCAGCGAGGCTACGGTCAGCCGTGTATTGAATGATAATTACAAACACGGTTTTTCCGTCAGGGAAGAGGTTCGTAAGCGAATTCTTGATACGGCTGAGACCTTGGGCTATCGACCCAATCTTGCCGCCAAGAACCTTGTCCAGCGCCAGACTCAAATGGTGGCGATTCTCGGTTCCGATATAGTTTTAGGCTGGCCCGGCAACATCTACCAGACAATCATTAATGCTTCCGTTCGTGCCCTTCATATTCGCGGTTATGATGTTTGTATCACTGTGCCGAACCCGGAGAAAAGCGATACCGAATTGCCGTCATGGAGAGTTGACGGAGCGATTGTAATGCAGGAATGTTCCCCGCGAACCATAGAAGTTATGGAGAAAAGCGGGCTGGCTTATGTAGTTATTAACGGCGTCAGCGGCCCGAGCGGTGCTTCTGTTATTCCTGACGATATCGAAGGCGCCCGCCGGGCGATAAGCCACCTGATGGACCTTGGCCATCGCCGCATAGCTTATGCAGGTCCGACGATTGGACACAAGGCGCATAGAAGTATTAATGACCGGCACGATACGTATGTTTCTGAATTATCGGCTCATGGCCTTGAACTGATTCCCGGCCATGACACTGTTTTCCAGTCGCCGACTGCTTTTCTGGCCTCTGCGGTTTTGAGCAATAAAGCTACTGCAATTCTTGCTTATGACCACGTAGAAGCGCTGAAGATTCTCCATGGCGCCCATACGCTCGATATCCAGATTCCCAAGCAGGTCAGCCTGATTTGTTTCAATGACGAATATTTGTGCAACGTCGTTACGCCTTCGCTTACCACCATCGGCGTGCCGCTGCGGCAGATGGGCCGAATAGCGGCTCAGGAACTGCTAAAACATCTCCAGTCGCCGCAGGATTATTCGCCCCAGTGCATAAAACTGTCGCAGGAATTGGTAAGACGCGCTTCCACCGCTCCGCTCCTGGCCGAATAAACTGCGGGTTATCTTCTCATCTCCCGAATCTGTATGTTCGCTGGTAAAGATAATTCTTGATAGTTCGATATAATTTTTGTATGAATATATGAACAGTCTTTTCTTTGGGAGGTATTATGGCAAAATGGATTTCCGTCGTTCTAAGCGTTTTGATTGTCGCAAGCTGCTTCGGCAAAGCCGACAAGAATAAAATTCAAAAAAGTATTCATACTTTCCCGAGCATTGGCATTGTTTCTAATGCTCCGAATGACTGTCCTTTCGAGCGGTCGAAAGATTTCGAAGGCCTTATCTTTACCGGCAGATGCGCGACATACACTGCCGCCGATACATGGTATCCCACGTGGGCATCGAACGGCAATCTATATTCGCCGTGGACCGACGGCTATATCTGGCGTTTCAGATGCGCATCGTTCCTCAATGCAAAAGGATACAAGGCTCACACCGGCCAGGCGAAAATTATCGGTAATGACCCGATGAATCTGACGATAGAAAATCTCGGCAGATGTCCCGGCCCCGCGGAACCTTATGGCGGCAGATATCCCTCCGCTTCGCTTATCTATAACGGCATCTGGTATTACGGCACATACTGCCTCGACTGGACTCCCAAAGGCTACCATTGGGGAACGCTTGGTCCGTTTGTGGGTTTCAGAACCTCAAAAGACTACGGCAAAACATGGACTGAAACCGAATGGACTCCTGAAAGGCCGATTTTCGGCGAAACAGGCAAAAACGGCGCAAGGGTTAAAATCGGCGAGCCTCATTTCGTTGACTTCGGCAGGAATATGGAGCATTCTCCGGACGGCAAAGCATATCTCGTTGCGCACGGCGGCGGAGTCGCAGAGCCGAACGTTCGTCCGGCCGATGTGAGCTGGATTAATGGCGACCAGATTTATTTGATTCGCGTAACGCCCGGCCTTGAAACCATCAACGACCCGAATCAGTACGAATTTTTTGCAGGCCGCGATAAAAATGACAAACCACTATGGAACAGAAATTTTTCAGATATTAAACCACTCGTCGAATGGAATAATAATTGCGGCTGCGTTACTATGACATACAATCCTGTCCTGAAAAGATACTGGATGTGCGTTACGGAAGGCTACCCTAAAGTCCTGGATGCATTTCCGGAGATGAACACCTGGATTGCCGAATCCGCCGATATTACAGGCCCGTGGAAGCTGGCGACGTATATGCCTAAATTCGGCCAGCAGGCTTATTTCGTCAATTTCCCGTCGAAGTTTATTCAGCGTGACGGCCGAACCGCGTGGTTATGCTATTCGAATAACTACACAGCCGACCACAAGGTCCTGCCGCCCGGCGCTTATGCTATGACGCTTAACGAAGTGATTTTCGCAGACAAGGAAACATTCGAAAAACACCGCAAAAAAATCGCCGATGAAACTGTTTATTAACGTTGTTTCATCCCCGGAATCGAGCCGTAAATTCCCATTTTTTTTGAAAATCGAATTTTATATATAGTTGACAAATAATTTCTACATTTTATGCTATATAATGCCATTATTAAATATGAGGAACGTATGGTGTCGAAAATTGAAACCGTTAAGCTTAGAAAAGAATTTGGTACTCTTGTCGCTGTAAATGATATCACATTTGAACTTCAGGAAGGTCAGGTTTTAGGCCTTATCGGCCCGAACGGCGCCGGCAAAACAACCCTCATCAGGATGCTTTGCACGCTTCTGCCGCCGACCAGCGGCGAGGTCAAAGTCGCAGGCTATGATATCAAAGAGGATTATCTCAAGGCAAGAAAACATATCGGCTATATGCCTGATTTTTTCAATCTTTATTCCGATTTGACTCTAAGGGAATGTCTCGAATTTTTTGCCGAATCCTATGGCGTCGAAAAAAGCCTTATCCCGCAAAAAGTCGAAGAGTCGCTCGAGTTCGTCGCTCTTTTGGATAAACGCAACGAATTTATCAGGCACCTTTCGCGCGGAATGGTGCAGAGAATGGGCGTCGCGTCGCTGCTGGTCAGGGACCCGGATGTTTGCCTCCTCGACGAACCGGCGTCAGGTCTTGACCCTCAGTCGAGAATCCAGTTGAGAGAAATTCTGAAGAGATTAAGCTCGATGGGCAAGACCATTGTAATTTCTTCTCATATTTTAACCGAACTTTCAGGCTTTTGCACCCACATAGCGATTATGAACAACGGCAAACTCGTAACCTACGGCAGTGTCGATGAAATTCACAATCGGATTTACACATCTAAAAAAATCCGCATTACACTTTTAGACGATTTGGAAAAAGCCAGAACTGTCATCTCAGGCTTCAATAAGGCCGTGATAGAAAAAGCTGAAAATAAAAACATAGTCGTCAATTTGACAGGCACATCCGAAGATATGGCCCAGTTGAATTCTCTGCTTGTAAAGGCAGGGGTGAAAGTTGTCGAATTCGCCGAGCAAAAAGTAGGACTGGAAGATTTGTATATGAAAATTTCCGCTTCTAAATAAAGGTTTGAATTATGTTCAATAACCCGCTGATTAAAAGATACCGTTTAAGTGCCATGCGGCCCGCGCAGGTTGTTATTTATGTTGTTATCTATCTTGTGGTTTTATCCATTATGGGGATGATAAACGAAAAGCTTTACGGCTTTTGTCCCGAACTGTTCAAACAGCTCTATTTCCAGTTGTTTTTTATCCAGGCGATGTTCCTTCTCGCGTGGTCGTCATATAATTCATCGGCGGCGATTAGAGAGGAAATTGTCACGAACAGTTTCGATTTCTTCAAAATGCTTCCTCTTACCGCCAACCAGAAAACTGTCGGTATATTAATAGGTAAAAACCTTTTTGTCCTTATTCTCGCGGCGATAAATTTTATACTGATGACTATTTGCGGATTTGTCGCGGAAATTAATATGATGCTTCAATTGCAGATAATCAGTGTTACCGCTGCCGTTTCGATTCTTATCAATTCTTTTGCCCTGCTGGGTTCCATTCAGCCCGACATGAAAAAAAATCACTCTGGCATAGCCCTCATTGTTTTAATGATGTTCTTCTTTATCCCTTTGATTGGCAATGCTGTCGCGGCAATCTATGGCGGGCAGGAACTGGAAAAATTAACCGTCTATTTTTACACGCTCGAAATTCCGCTAATTTGGCTGATAGCCCTGATTGCCTTATATTTTGCCTGCTGGACAATAAAAGGAGTCCTGCGGAAATTCACTTATGAACGTTCTCCTCTTTTTACGCCGTTCGGTGCGTTCCTTTTTCTGATTGGCTATGGATTCGTTATACTTGGTTTATTCAAAAGATTTTTGTCTTTAGATATTTGCGAAGGCGTTAATGTTTATGCTTTTTGGTGGGTCTGTTTCATTCCTGTTATAGTTATACCGTTTTTATCCCGCAAAAGTTTTGAAAATTATATCGAATATCTCGGCGGAAAACAATTTCAGTCGTCCGGCCGCAGTTTCAGACTTGCGATGTTTTGTAATTCCAATCTGCTGACCGGCGTTTTTCTTTATTTGATTTGGACCGTATTTGCTCTTGTGTCTTTGTGGATCGCGAAATCAGATTTTGTTTATAAATTATTAATAATAGCGACGTATTTTACTTCCTATATGTTCTTTGTATTAATGCTCGAGCTTTTTAATGTTATAAGCCCGTCCATAAAAAAAATAGGCATCCTGCTTGGATTCATCTTCGGCTTGTATGTTGTACTGCCTCTGATATTGGCCGGCGTTTTCGATAACGAGCAGCTTGTTAAATATTCTCCTTTTGGTCTTATGGTGATGCTGCTGGATTCTAAGGAAGTTCACTACAAATTTTTCGCGTTTTTTATTGTTTATAATATAGCTTTGTCATCGCTGCCGGCTTTTTTTATCGCCCGCAGGTATTTTTATATAATCAAAACCCGTAAGGAAATGCTTCTGTCGACATAAAAAAACCTGCGCATTTTACGAAAATTTTTAACTGTCAGCTTAATAATGCCGTGACGGCATCTTCGTTAATCCTGCAATTTACGATTTCGCCTTTTGCTAAGGTAGTATCGCATTTAACCGTGATTTCGTAGTATCTTTCGCATCTTCCGGTGTTTTTAACGTCATCTTCTATAAGGACTTGCGCCGTTTGGCCGATGAATTGTTTTCTGAAATTATTGGCCAGTTGTTTTTCCAGTTCTCTTAGTTTCAGCGTTCTTTCGGTTATAACCTTTTTATCTATATGGTCCTGAAGTTTAGCGGCCGCTGTGCCGACTCTCTTGCTGAAGGGGAAGATATGGATTTTTGAAAAACCCGCAAGTTTAGCGACTGCAAGGCTTTGCGCAAAGTCCTGTGTGGTTTCGCCTGGGAATCCGACTATAATATCAGTTGTGATGGCAGGGCGGTCGAGTTGTAAATTGATATTTTCAATGGAGTTAATAAAATCTTTAACGGTATATTGGCGGTTCATTTTTTTCAGGATTTTGTCCGAGCCGGACTGCAGCGATAAATGCAGGTGCGGCATAATGTTGGGATAATTTTTTATAACATTTAAAAGCCTGTCAGTAACATCGGCCGGCTCCAGCGAGCTTAATCTAATTCGTTTAAGGTCAGGGACTTGCGCTACTTTTTCGAGCAATTCAGCCAGCAGAGGATTTTCGCTGTCGGGCCAGTGTTTCCGTTTTACGGTATTTTGGCCGTATGCTCCGAGAAAAATTCCAGTCAGGATAATTTCTTTATGTCCAGCTTTTACAAGGTCTTGCGTTTCTTTTATTACGTTGTCTAAAGGTTTGAAAGTGATATCAGGTCTTGTTGTTGGGATTATGCAGTATGAGCAGAATCCATCGCAGCCATCCTGAACTTTGAGGAAGGCTCTGGTTTGTCCGCAGAATTTATCTAAGCTGTTATAATCAAAAAGGTTAGCTTCAAGATTAAATTCCTGTTTCAGCAGTGAAAACAGCTCTTTGAGGTTAGGCGCGAATAGTAATTTTCCTTCGAGAGTTTCGAATTCTTTCGGGTCTGAGCGAAGAAGGCATCCTGAAACGACGATTTTTGCGTTTGGGTTTTGTTTTTGTGCTTTTCGAACAAGCTGCCTGCTTTTTGCCGATGCTATATGTGTAACGCAGCAGGTATGTATGATAATTAAATCGGCGTTTTCGAACTCCTGTACGTATAGTAAATTACAGCCGGTCAGAAATTTAATAATCTGCTGGGCTTCGTATTGATTTACCTTGCAACCGAGAGTATTTATAGCAAAAGTTTGCATAATTTGTTATAATCCGTTATTCTTTAAAAATATAGAAAAAGAAGTACAATAATAAGCTATCCGAC
Source organism: Phycisphaerae bacterium (assembly GCA_041652575.1). NCBI lineage: Bacteria > Pseudomonadati > Planctomycetota > Phycisphaerae > Phycisphaerae bacterium. The sequence goes on from JBAZHC010000009.1 coordinate 39,559, forward strand.
GTTTCTGGAGAAGCCAAAAATGGCTGCAGGTGCTCGCTCTGTATGGGCAATCGACATAGGCAATGATTCTCTGAAGGCCCTTCGTCTTCAGCAGGCAGGGGACCGTATAGAGGTAATCGGCCTGGACTATATAGAACATTCCAAAATCCTGAGTGTTGAAGGAACCAGCGAAGAAGAAAAAAAACAGATTATCCGCGCAAGCCTTGCCACATTTGCCGGCAGAAACGAACTTGGCAAAGATGAAATAGCGGTATCGGTTCCGGGCCAGACAAGTTTCGCCAGATTTATAAAACTTCCGCCTGTAGAGCCGAAAAAAATTCCTGAAATAATTAAATTTGAAGCTGTTCAGCAAATACCATTCGATATAAACGAAGTGGAATGGGACTGGCAACTGATGGCCAAACCGGACAGTCCTGAGGTTGAAGTCGGAATATTCGCCATAAAAAATGAACTCATAGGCAGGCATCTCGAAAATTTCACCTCTGAAAATCTGCGGGTTACAATCGTTCAAATGGCGCCAATGGCTCTTTATAACTACGCAAATTTTGACCGCAACGACCTTGATGACGCCGACAAAAAAGCGGTAATACTTCTCGATATGGGTTCGGACAATACGAACCTTGTTATATGCACAAAATTAACCGTCTGGCAAAGATGTATCCCCCTTGGCGGCAATAATTTCACAAAGGCCATAGCCGATGCTTTCAAGCTCGACTTCGAAAAGGCTGAAAAACTTAAACGCGGCGCTCCGGTCAGCAAATACGCCAGACAAATCTTTCACGCCATGAAACCTGTCTTTACCGATTTCGGAGCCGAAGTGCAGCGTTCTCTCGGATATTACAGCAGCAGTCATAAGGGAACGACTTTTACGAAAATGGTACTGCTCGGCGGCAGTTTCAAACTGCAGGGCCTGAATAAGTATATTCAACAGACAACGCAGCTTGTGGCCGTCCGGCCTGATTCGTTTGAAAAACTTGTTCCGGCTGCGAATATTTCGAGCGCGAAACTGCACGATAATATATGCGACCTGGCGATTACATACGGACTTGGAATTCAGGCGCTCGGTCTGGCAAGAATAGAAAGCAGCCTTCTGCCGAGCGGAATCGCCCGAAGGATGATGTGGGCAAGAAAAAGTAAATTCTTTATAATCGCAGCAGGCATTCTGCTGGCCGTATCACTGCTTGCTTTCTTTAGAACATATCTTGACTTAAAAGCCTGTGGAGACAGAAACGCACAATTAAGAAGACAGGAAACAGAAAATGTTCTTCAGCAGGTAAAAACGGTAGCGGACGAATTAAGGCAGCAGGAAGGAAGAGGCACTACTTACGATGAACAAATAAAAAAGCAGATGGAAGTATTTAAATATCGGGATGTTATTCCATTTCTCCATAAGACAATCCTGAAATGCCTTCCGGACGCCCGGAATAATCCTGAACAGGCAGAGCTTTATAAGGCCTATGCGAAGGGAAACATTGAAGAGGTAACCGCCATACCGCGAAATAAGCGCAAACAGGTTTTTGTAACCAGTATATCGATTAACTACGCCGATAGTCTGGCTTCGGCAGTGTTTGAAACAAGTGGCAGAGCAGAACGGTCAGGCAGGAGTTACGAACCGACAATGCAAATGTCATCGGACAACTCTTCACAGCAGGGGCAGGTAACGGACGGAAAAGGATTTGTCGTTGTTATCGAAGGTTATACGCCTTACGAAAAAATCGGTGAGCTTATGGACCCGGTAGGGGTCGGCGATGACAAAAATAAATGGGGCATCGTAACGCGAATGATGAATCTCAACGCATTGTTTGACAGCAATAGTCCGTTTGAATTATTTTCCAAAGACAAAATAGAACACTTCAGGCCCGAAACAGGCGTTGTCGACATTGCTGACATTCGAACGCCGGCAGGTATCGGTATTCCGCAGCTTAAATTAAGAGGCTCTGCTGAAGAACAGCAGTCGGACGCCGGACGCGGCGGCAGAGGTAATACCGGTCAGGTTGAGACGGCAGACCGTGTAACGAGCGAACAGGTTCTTGTCGACCCGCTTACAAAAGAAGAAATGAGCAGGACGTTCGATCTCGATGCAAAAGGCAAAAAAAAGTTCGACTCTTTCGGACAGCCTGTTTATATAGAAAGAGACAGATGGTTCAGAATTAAAGCGAAATTCCTCTGGAAAGATACTTTGCCGTTGCAGGGTCAACCGGCAGGGATGTAAAAGCAGAGCGTAGAAGTAAATAAATTTGGGACTATACAATTTTTATTTTTTTGTTTTGTTATGATAAAAATCGATATTGTAAAAATAGCTAAGAAGAATATTGCGATAATAATACCGTCAGCAATAGCAGCGGCGGCTGCGCTGTTATTTGTTCCGACAATTATGATGCAGGGGAAAATAAGCTCCAGGCTCGAGGAGAGCACAAGACTTGGCAGCGAAGTGGACTCCGCACTGCGAACGGTTGTGTCGGGCAAGCAATATGAAGTTGCCAGGGAGTACGAGGATATGCATCAGGCTGACGCCAACGAAATTGAAAAACTTGCGCAGCAAACGAGCCAGAGAGAACTGCTTAGTTATAAAATATTCCCGGAACCAAACGAAAAATCAATGCAGATTTTCAATGAGTTCAAGAAGTCCTGTAACAATGCTTTCGCAAAACTTGTAAATGACATTAATGCACTGGACGCTCCAACGGACACAGAAATCAGAAAACAGGCCGGTGCAATCGAGATCTCAGCCGCAGGGGTCAGGAACGAAGGCGGCCAGGCAGGCACCGGCGATGAGAGAATCGTAGAACTTATCTGCAGACGCCGCAGCGAAGAAATAACAGTCTACGCCGACCCGAGAGTCTTCAGCGGATACGCATTCTGGAATAACTGGGAATATGCCGGTACTGAAGGAGCTGTAAGGGACTGCTGGTATAGCCAGCTTGCATACTGGATTCATCAGGATATCGTCAATACCATAAATACTATAAATTCAGGCTCTGCCAGTGTGTCTGACTCATCAGTAAAAAGGCTTCTCAGCATCCGATTCGCCAGCGGCGATGCTGCCGATTTCAGCAAAGATAATGGTCTTGAACTGCCTGTTTATGTTACTGAAAAAAGCGGCGGTCTGTATATGCCATGGACGGCAAGAAAGTGTAATGACCAGTTAGATGTCATTCATTTCAGTCTGGCGGTAATCGTCAAAGCCGATGATGTCCTTAAATTTATGGCTGAGCTTTGCAGTGAAAAACAACATTACTTCGCGGGATATAAAGGCGACCAGGAACGCAAAAAATACAAACACAATCAGATAACCGTTCTTCAGAGTAGCGTGCAGCCGGTCGACAGAAATAGTCCGGAACACAAAAGATATTACTATGGACAAAATGCAGTTGTTTTCCTGAACATTATTTGCGAATATGTTTTCAATCGTCAGGGCTATGATACTATAAAGCCAAAATTGGTTCAGATGGAGATAGACTCTTCGGAGCCGGGAATGGGTGGAATGCAGCAGCAGCAACAGCAGCAGCAGTACGATATGATATCGCCGGGAGGAAGACGCTGAAGAAATTTTGGTGAGCAGCGGGATATAAAAAAGATAAAAGTTTTAAATTTTTGTTGAGATTATGAGTAGTAAAAAAGGAAATATAATAGAGCTTTTTGCTGATAAAGCGGTGCTGGCCGTCGCAGGGCTTATTGCACTGATAGTACTATATATTTTTGTCATACGTAATCCTAATTCAATCGAATACGCCGGCAAAGAACTTAGTCCGACGGCGATAGACAACCTTGTCAACCAAAAGGCCATCCAGCTCCAGAATCAACTGAGAAATGAACCAAATGCCGGCAAACAATACAAATCAAAGGAAACTGAATATCTGTCGATGATGCAAAATTCCATTAAAGATGTTAACACGACGATAAGTTTTCCATTACCGGGCTACTCGACACAATCTTTGGGGCCGACGAATCGTGTTTACCGGGTTCCGCAGGTAGGAAAGATAGAAGAACCTTCTGTGGCGATAGTAAGGATGGCGGCATTTGTGCCGACAGAAGAACTTTCGCCTACGCTTACCTATGAAAGTGCTGAAACAAAGCTTGAGGATATAGACCTTGTAACTGTCGAATCGTCAATCGATTCAGGCAAGCTTTACAGTCAGTTCCGGGAGTCTTTTGCCGGCAGGAATATATCACAGGAATGGCGTAAGGAACAGTATGCAAAGCCTGTTTTTGCGAAAGTTCAGCTTCAGAGAAGAACGCAGCAGCCCGATGGAAGCTGGAGCGATTGGGCCGATGTGCCGCAAACAAAAGTATGTCATCTGAAGAAAAACCTCGAACTTCCCAAACAGGCCACCGAATTTGGAATGGAAATGGCGATAGTTCAGTTTTCCAAAAGCGAATTTCGTGATGAGGTGCTTCAGCCGCGTGTTTATTACAATGCGATACCTTCAGAGCCGTGGATAAGCCCGCCTTTTTATAACGAACGCCAGAAGAGAATTGTTAAAGAGCAGGAAGATGTCCGCCGTCAGGAAATTGAAGCTGAAAAAGCAAGAAAACTTCAGGAAAGGGCGAATCCATCTTCGCTGCGGCAGCCAACAAGACAATCGACAAGGCCTGCTGTTGCACCTCAGGGCGACATGTTTCCGGGCGGAAGAGATGCCGGCGGCCGTCAGGACCCGAGGCAGCAGCCGACAACGACGAGAAGGACCATTGAAAGACCGGCCCGAACTGAAAAAACTGTCGCAACTCAGCCTCAGGCCAGTACAAGCGAAATGGAAATGTACGATGCCATCAGGCTCAGGCCGGATACGAATCCGGCCGACCTCGAAAAACTTGTTTTCTGGGCTCACGACGATACCACAAAGCCGGGAGAAAAATATCAGTATCGCATAAGAATCGGAGTGTTTAACCCCATAGCGGCCACAAACTGGTTCAGCGAAGAACAGCAGAACCTCCGCGACCAGGTAGTTCTTTGGAGCGATTTTACCGAAGCAACAGATATGGTTGAAATTCCTCAAACACTTCACTTTTTTGCGACCGATATCCGGGAAATCGAAAAAGGTTCAAGTGTTGATAAAACTGTTGAGGTTACGGTTGCGCGATATATGCTTGGCAACTGGGTAATCCGAAAATACAGCGTTAAAAGCGGCGAGGAAATCGGCAAGGCCGGCGAACCGGCCGATGCACGGCTCGAACAGGCAGGAATCAGCAGCGATACGATAGATTTTTCAACGGGAGCCGTAATGGTTGATGCGCGAAGGGTAACAGAATGGATTGGCACAGGCTCTCTGCGGTCTCGCGAATATAATGAACTGCTGTATAGCCTCGATGGGAAAGAAATTGAAAAGATGCCTATCAAGGAAAGATTCTGGCCCGGAGATGTTTCAAAGGTTTACAAGGAAATATCGGCGGCTCTTGACGCTGAGCCGGTAATGTTACTTGACTGGGGTCAGGCGGCAGGAGGCGGAGGTGGAACAAGAACACCTCAACAGCAACGTATGCCGATGCAGGAACCTGTGCCTGGCGGCGGATTTGACCCGTTCACTCCGAGAATGGGTCCCTGATACGAGCAAATCAGGTAACTGAAACACTTGCATTCCGGCCGGCTGCCGCTCTTGCAAAACCCGGCAGAATATAATTCTCGACAGCAACGTCCCAGCTCATCTGTTCGGCCAATTCGTAGCCGGTTCTTATCATCTCTACAGTTTCGTCGTCGTTTTTGGGCAGTCTTGCGAATATTTCCATCGCGACCTTCTCGCTGACGTAATGTTCAAGCTGGTCTCTCACTCCCATATCTATTTTGAGCATATCTTCGATGGTGTCGAATTTCAGTCCGTTAAGGTCCGTGTAATCGGCGATTATTACATTGCGGATTTCTTCAGGATTGCAAATCTTTTTGAGAAAACCCGCACAGCCGCAAACGTTGGTTACGACGCATATTCCGCCGAAACTTAACGGCTCAAACTGAGCTATGCCGAATGGTTCATAAATACTCTGGCCGAACTCGACATCGGAGCCTTTGCGAATATCCATAAATTCCATATCTTCGGGCATTCTCATGCCGCAGCGCTGCTGCTCGAAGCCGAATTGATTTACAAAGAGCATTTTTATATTTCTGCTTTTCGCGTTGAATTCCTGTACTGCAGCATAAAAAGAGGTTTCGCCGCCACTGAGGTCGGGCAGTCCTTCATGATGCGCAACCGGCCAGCGATACTCGGATTCCATCCGCATAATGTCGCGGGTCCTTCGCGGACCTACTTCGGTGCTTAACAGAATCATTACAGCGCTCTTATGCAGCGGCCTCAGTTCTTTTTCGATGTGTTCGAGAACCCGGATGTCGCGCCACAGGCCCTTGCTCCGCACAAGTCTTGTTACGTGAGTGAATACGTAATCCGGCTCGAAGCCAAGCAGATTTTGACAATACTGCCGGAGACGGTCCTTCGAACGTTTCTTCTCTTCAAGACTTATATGATAAGCCGGAATCCCGTTATACGCGAGGCTGATTTCGGCGGAAGCGAAATCGTGAGAGAGGAATTTAAGTTCGTCTCCGACGTAATCGCCCACAACAAAAATGTTATCGCAGTGCCGGGAGGCATCGACAAGGGCGTGCTTTGCATAGGCGCTCTGGTCTCCAAAAACTTCCGGCAGCGAAAGGCCGTCCTCCTGGGCGGCCTTCATAACATTGTAAAACATCGTGTCGTGACCTGTTTTTTCCTCGACGATTCGCCTGACCGTAGCGACCTCGTGCGCATAAAAAACAGCTTTGAAATCGCACTCTTTATCAATTTTTGCGGCCAGTGCGGTCGGAATACCCATAAATTCGTGTCCGACTACGATAGTGCTTGCGTCGTGAGGCGCAGCGCCTATCGCCTTTATTGCGGCAATCGCCGGCGGGGCGAGTCTTACCCATTCTTCATATTCCCAAAGATGCTCGTATCGATTGCTCTCGATGCCGAAATGGTTGAACAACTGACCCTTGAATTCATTCATCGGGCGGGAATTTGTCTGGCGAACGTCAATCAGTATTATTTCCGGCATACTCTTTATGCCGGTGCGTTTGTCTTCAAAAAGTTTTCTGCCGTAAACAATATCGACATTAAAATATTTTTCGATATGCCTGAAGGCGTCGCTGTATCCGGTTTGAATAAAACCGTCGACGCTCGAATAAAGCACCTCACCGCCCGGCCCGAGCCGGTTTTGAATGGGACCTTCGATTGTGAAAAGAGGACTTACGAGAATTGTTCGGCCTGTGGCGTCGAGATAAACTTTGTTCGTAAGCATACCATCCAGAACTGCCCCGATGCCGCCGATTTTGCCTATCGCTTCGTGAGTTACATGAACAATGTTGGTCTTATAATTCATTACACTGTTTCCCTTCTGCAAATGTCATGTTGTTAATTCATCGTCAATTACGCTGTTAAAGCATAAAAAATGAATCTCAAATACGGAAAATTTATTTCGATTGTTTTTTAATTTTTTTTGCCGCTTTTGCTTTTTTTGCTTTTTCGGCTTCGGCTTTTTTCTTATTTTCCTCAACTTCCGGAATTGTCAGGAGAGGTTTTTGTGTAATTTCTTTATACTTCAGCATTTGGTCGTTTGTTAATTTGTCGTTTTTAGTATATATATGAGGCGACAGAATTATCAGCAATTCCGAACTGTTTTCGACGTTATTTGTCGCCTTGAAGGCCAAGCCTACTATCGGCAAATCTCCGAGGAAAGGAAGTTGATTTGTCTGTTTTTGGGTCTCTTTACGCCGCAGACCGCCTATTACGAGTATCTGGCTGTCTTCGAGCAAAAGTGCACTTTGCACTATTCTTGCATCGACAATCGGTACGCCGCTGACTCCGCTTACGCCTGTGCTGACCTTCTGTTCGGCTTTGACATTCAGCAGAATAAATCTGTCGTCTGTCAGTGTTGCTCCGACATTAAGCGTTACGCCGACATTCTTGAATTGAACGCTGGTCAACTGTCCGCCATTGCTCGTATCGGACTGCTGTTCATAAGGTATTTCTTCGACCGCTTCGATAGAAGCTGTTTGACCGCTGACAACCATTACCCGCGGGCTGGCGATAATTTCAACGTTGGTTTTCTCCTGCAGCACATGAATTACATTTCTGACATCGCCGTTAATAAGCCAGAAATCAGAGCCTGTTCCGGTGGTGTTCCATGCAGTAGCGTTACCAATATTATCTGTAGCGGCAGTGGTATCTGTACCTTCAATGGAGCCAACTGTACTTTGCAGACGAGGTGAGAACCCAAGATTTTGCCTAAAAGTCGCTGTATTTGCGAGGTCATCGGTAAGCATATCCCAGTTGACGCCGACTTCCATTTTGTCATTGAGTTTTACATCGAGAAGGACAACCTCAATCATAACCTGCTCAGGCTTACGGTCGATTTTTCTAATCTGCTCAAGGATTTTTTCAACATTTTCCTTCGTATCGCAGATTATCAGCGCATTGCTTTTGCTGTCCGGCTCTATATTGCCGAAATCGCCCGACATACTCGAAATCGAGGACTTTATGCTCTTTGCGTCGAAGAATTTCAACGTTGCGGTCTCGACAAACAGGTCGGGCTTTTCGACTGCAACAGCCGTTGCAGCGGGAGCATTCTGCCTTTGTGTAAACTGGGCAAAAGGATTAGTTTGAGTTATCGCGTTAATGTCGATTTCCGGCGCATCAGCGGCATAGGCCATTGCTGTAGCGCTTAAAAGGATTATCGCCGCTAACGCTAATCTGCTATTTTTGTGTATTGTCAACATTGCTCGTATTCTCCTTAACCTTTAATGTGTATATACTAAAAGTAATATTGCAGCCAAGATAGCCGCTTTCTGCGTGTTTCATACCGACATCTATCGAATTAATCCAGACCCTCGCGTTTCTTTTCTGAATCGTGTTTAAAAATTTAATTATGTTTCCATAATTTCCCAAAAGACCTATTTCGGTCTGATACTGCCGGATATCAATAGAGTCCCTGTTTTTCACAGGGACAGCTCTTGCCGGCGAAAGTTTGAGATTTGAAACCAGGCAGCCGCTCTTTTCAGCTATTGACTGAATCTCTGAAAGAAAAATTTTTGCCTGGTCAATATCAAAAAAGCCCTGTTTCTGAAGTTCGAATTGTTGTGTAAGTTCATCAAGTTTTTTCTGGCGCAATTTCAGGTCGCTGCTCAGGATTTTGCTTGTTTTTTCAGTCGATTCCATTACTTCCTGATATTTCTGAGCCGCTGCCAGATATTGTATATGAGGCGAGATGAACCAGTTATACATCGCGGCAACGCATATAAGCAACATCGTTACAGCCAATGCATTTTGTTTTGACAAGCCTGGATATTTCAGTGACATATCAATCATCCTTTATCCTTTTATTCCGTAAGAGTACAAATTATCGAATAATCAATTAAACCATTGCCGTACTGCGTATTCTGTTTTGCGTCCGCAAGCTGAGCGGAACTTATAGTTTTGCATGAAGTCAGTTTATTTACGAAATCATTAATGGCACTGTAATTTATAGCCATGCCCTCAATCTCTAATTTCGATGAATCCTGTGACCGCAAATCCTTAATCTGTACAGTTTGCGGAGCCTTTGTGCATACTTCGGCCAATACAAGAGCCCAGTTTCTCCACTTCTTGTCCTTAAGTGCAGTATCGAGAGCGTCAATATTTTTGGTGATTTGCTCGGTTACACTGTTGACATCGGCCCGTGTCTGAATCAATTGGGGTATATTGATATTTAACTGGCTCTCCTTTTTCTGACTAAGCTCATTTTTGATTTTTGTGGTTTTTTGCGACAAAAGCGCTATGTACATAAATACAAGCACTAAAATCACAGCGGCGATGTTTGCTATGACGACCAGCTGGATGCGGGACTTTCGGATTTCAGAAATTTCATTCGGCAGCAGATTGATATTTATTCCCGAGTCATTGACATCGAGCAGTTTCATTGCCGCCCCTGCCGCAACCGGAGAAAAATCAGTACCGGCCGGGCCTTCACAGATAATATCAGTATGGCTGGCGTCAATTACAGAAATTTCAATATTCTCGTAATGCAGACTGCTTTTAATCTGCCCGGCAAATTCATTTGTTTTCGATGTTTCGCTGCAGCAGGTCAGAAATACCGGCCAGTCTTTCTGGTCCGAAACTTTTTCAATTTCATAAAACTGTACGACAGATTCTATCTGCTCGGCAATCGCCGCGGCGTTATCTGCTGAATTGACGATGTCAAAGTCGAACTTCTTTGTGCGGAGAAAGTCGAACTTCTGCCCGCTGAAAACGCACAGGCTCATATTGTCATCGCGCAGGAGAACAAACATTATATTTTTCCGCCCGGCGGATTTTATAACTTTATTGTAACAGGCCCTGATAAGCGCAACTATCGCCGGTTCCACCGATTGAATATCGAAACGGTTTTTCCCAAGCTCTTTTGTCATTAAGGCCAGCGGCTGAGCCTGGGCGGCCCCGACCAGAACGCGTTTCTGTTCCGTACTGCTGGTGCCCCTCAGGGCGCAGTAATCTATCTGGATATCTTTAAGCGGCAGGACGGCATACTGCCTTATTTCTTCATGGATAAATTTCACAGCGGTATCCGGCGAATTATCCGGCAGATTGAGAATCTGGAGCAGTTCAGGTGATGAACAAAAGCACAGACCTGTATCGAAATGCTGCAGGTAACTTGCCGACTTCGGTTTCTTTACGGCATTGGCAAGAGACTTGGAGTTATCATCGCAGGACTGGCCTTTGCCGGTTGCCACACGGCTGCAGCCCGTAAGAATAATCTTATGGCCTTTTTTCTCGAGATGAACGGTGCTCACGAAGCCTTTGCATATATCTATTCCAATCGCTGTTTTATAATTTAACTTCATTGATTTATCCTCAAATTATTAACTTGAATCACATAAGGATTTGTGCTGCCGATTGTAATTTCTGCTTCTATTTTGGTAACGAAGCCCTGTGCTGAGGTGCCCGTCGAGATAATATTCGGGTCCGGCAATGAGCCGACTACCGTAACGGTATATCTTCCGCTGCCAAAAGTTTTATTGTTGAAACCGCTGTTCCAGCTCGAATTGTTTCGCAACTGGCTGAAAGCGTCGGCAAGCCCCGCATGGGCGATGGCAGTAGCCTGTGCGACAAAAATTTCGTTTTTCATAATCTGTATCTGTTCAGAATTCATCTGGAGCATACCGACGACAAAGGCCGTCAGAAGCGCTATGGCGAAAACCACAACAATCAAAATTGAACCGTTATTTTTCATTTCTATTTTCATAATAATTCTGCTCTAAGGGCTTATCTGGCCTCCCGAACAATCGCCGGAACCGGAACTGTCAGGGGCTATCGCTATCGTAAGCATTCTTGCCTCGGCCGATGAGCCGAGCGAGAAGTTCGAAGTTCCGCTGCTTCCTGCCGTTGATTGTTTTACATATCCTGCTCCGCCGGAAACTCCGCCGGCACTTATCGTTACATCATCTATCCAGAGATATTCACTGCCGTTACTGATGTGGGAACTATCAAAATTGATACGAAAGTTGACCTTGCGGTATTGTACATTAGTAATGGTAGTTTGATATTTGTACCAGGTATCCTCAGGCGATGTATCATCACCTAAGTTGTCTATATTATTGTATGTACTGCCGTTATAAAACTGAAGATAAACATTGTCACCGGGGTCGAGGCGGTGGTCTCTATACCAGAACTCAACCGTGAAAGAGTTATAAGTGCTTGTATCTATATTATCCGATCTCAGGTAATCATCATTTTTACGGCCGCGAGCCGAGTAACTCCCGGAATGTGCCTGGTCTGTCATCCTGTCCCAGTCTGTGGTTCCACCGTCAGTCCACTTGTTAAAAAAATTGCTCTCGAATCCGTCTTCAAATATTACGTTTCCTGCTTTGCCCATCGTAATCGCGGTGTGGTTGACAGGGCTGTGAAGTCCGGGGTCGCCTACTGTAATGTCGCCGCTGTCAAATGCTCCGAGGCGAAGAATTATACAATTATTAACCGTGGTAGTTACCGCAGGACTTTGAGGTGTTACGCTGGTTTGGTTATAGGCCACTGGTGTACCATTAATCGGATTAGCAGCATCATGCCCGGTAAACCGCATCATCCAGCCGTAAGCCGGTTGATTTCCCGACAAGTTGAAAGTAAGAGCCGGCTCCGATGCGCCTGCAATTTTTCGCCAGACGCCAAGTGTTACCTGACCGCTGCTCGAATTGCCCTGGTCGATAAGTGTCCAGCCCGCAGGTGTTAAAATGGCGGCGTTTCCGCTCCTGGCGACAGCGGCAATAAGCAAATCTCCGGCACTTGTGCCGGCCGGAATTCCAATTGAAAGAGCCATCGCATTGGATGTATTCTCAGTATGCGACCCCATATATCTGAGGGTGTTAGCCAGTTGTGCGACTTCAGCGGCGCTGAGCGCACGGTCGTAGATGCGAACATCATCCATTATGCCGTTGAAGGGATAACTATTGGTGCTGATATTCAAAGCTCCGAATGTTGAACCTATGGGGCTTCCATAAGTATCCGAGGTATCCTGTTGTCCGTTTATGTAAATTTTTCTTTGGTTTCCGCCTCTTGTAACTGCGATATGATGCCATGTCCCTGTTGAAAGCGCGGTGTTGGAAGTTAAACGGTCGTTATCGAGCGAAAATCTTATGTACCCCGAAGAAGTCGCCCATATAGAGTATGATGTAAAATAAGAACCTCTTGTGATGAGGTCCGGGTCCCAGTTAAAGTTGTTTGCGTAAAGCCAAAGAGCGATAGTAATATCGCCTGTAATATCAAGGCTTGCGCCGTTTCCGCAATTAACATAATCGTTCCATCCGTCGTAATTAAGTCCTCCGCCGATTTGTCCTGTTATCCAGCAGCTCGGCGAACTCATACTAATCAGCGTTCCGTTATTGCCGTTGCCTGATGAATCCACTGCGGTTATTCCGCTGGTCTCGTCAAATTTCCAATACCCCGCCAGTCCGCAATGGGTAGAGGCGTTTGTCGGCAGATAGACGGATGTGATGAAGGTCTTGTTGGCTCCTGTGGAACTGTTTACGAAATCTGTTTCCACTTTTACAAGTCTGATTGTGTTGGCGTCGGTTGTCAGCGCAACAGAAGGATTAATCGAATAGCTGCTTATCTTGAATTTGCTCACAGGGCCTGCGAGCTGTTGTTCACTGCCGGCGTCTCCGAAAACAACGTAACCGCTGCTGACCATATATTTTTTTGTGGCGCCGAGATTGTCTTTGAAAACGATAAAGCCGCTGGCGATGCTGCTTGAACTGACACTAACGATTTGTTTTGCCGTTGCAAGATTTCTGTTTATGTGCTCGGCAAGAACTCCTGCGTTCTGAATGATAGTGGAAGATTCTTCAGTGGTTGCCCAACTGTTTCGTATGGCACGAAATTGCGGCACTATCGCCGCGAAGATAAGCACCATTATGGCCATGGCTACCATCAGCTCGACCAGACTGAATGCTTTATTGTGTTTTTTTCTGCACATCTGCGCATTTTCCTTACATTTCTGCTATTAAAATATCGGCTTGTGTAACGACTATGCTAACTTCAAAGCCAGTGACGGCACAAAAAGCTCGAAACCATTAAAATCCCCGGCAGATAAGAAAAGAAATGGTTTTTTATGGGACATTCATGATTAACAGGGGAGTGTTTTGTTATTTTGAAGGACAAGTCCTATAACATTGAAAATTGAATATTTCGTTTTTGGTTTCGGTATCGGTAAAGTCGCGTTATCGTTATTGGTTTTCGTGATTCGTCAACACAAACACCATAACGAAACCTAAACCCGCCCGTAGCGAGCCGTAAGCCTCGCGGCTTTCGAGCAAATGGGTCTCGCCCAAGGGGGTGGACACGGGACGTTACCATTACCCATACCGATACCCATAACTTGGTTTACAATCTCAAATCTTCAATAGTGTTACTGTCGGCGGGCGATTTGTGTCTGAAGTGTAATTTCAATCTCAGTGCCGTTAAGGGTGCCGCTCGAATTTCGGTCCATACCGACGGCGATTGTAATAGACTTGAGATTACTGTTGCCGGGCACTGCCTGGCTTGTGGTATTGCAAAGATATGAACCGCTTAGAACTTCATTGCTTTGAGAGATAACACTGTCAAAGTTATAAATGGATTGTGCCTGTATCTGGTTTAGTTTTGTTTTGGCCAGGCAGAGACTTTGTGTTTTTCTTTCGATGGTTACCGCGTTCATATTTACCTGCGTAAGGGCCTTTAATATTGGGACAAGGGCGATAAGCAGCAGGGCTGAAGCGACTATGACTTCCGGCAGTGTCAGGCCCTTTCGGCTCTGTCGTTTGAATATGTTTATCCGAAGTTTTTTTGTTATTTTGTACATTGTACCATTCCTGTAGCGGTGATAACGGATATCACATAAGTTTTTCCGCTCATAGTGACGGTGAGATTGCCGGTGCCGCCGGTTCTGTTGCCGAGAGGCCCAAACTGGAATTGCCCGGCTCCGGTACAGGAAACATTCGCGGGTATAGTGCCGGATTCGACAACCTGACCTGTTTGGACATTGACGATTTGAAAGCTGGTATAACTGCCCGAACCTATCATATTGAGTGTAAAGCCCTGCGGATACTGAGCCGCATTGGAAATCGCAAGTGTTCTGCAGTGGCGGATTGCGGCGGCCATTTTGTTGGCGGCGGTTTGAGATTTACCCAGCGCGATAGTCGCCGAGCCGAGTCTGGGAACAGCAATGAATATAATCGCTCCCATCATCAGTAAGACGATAAGCAGCTCAACAAGTGTTGTACCTTTTTTAGCCGTCTTCATATATTTTTACCAAAATTAAAGGGATGGTTTGCCGGCCATCCCTTTATTCTATCCTCTACGGATCCGTTTTTTTAACTTTAGACGAGCCTGAAAATGGCTCATCATAAATTACCACTAATCATTGTGTGCAGCGATGCTGCAGCTAACTCTGTGGTTGGCGCTCATCGAGTAAGTTCCTCCGGCATTGCACTTTGGCGGGCCGTCAGGAAAATAATTCGTGTTGCCGGTAATTGTGGCAAGCGTTGCCGGATAGACGTCGTTGTGGTCGGCGGCATACAACTCAATCTGCGTGTTCATCAGATCGATATTTGTCTGACAGGCACGTATCTTGGCGTTGTCCGCACTGGCTGTGATTCTCGGTATTGCAATAGCTGCAAGAGCTCCAAGAATCAGAATCACGATGAGCAATTCAATCAATGTAAAGCCTTTTCTCGAATTCATCTTTTATCTCCTTTCGAAAGCGATAAATCTTTATATTTACATTAAAACATAACAATTATTCGGCGATAAAGCCGGGCTACTTTCTTTAAATCTGTCATTTGGGACGAATTTATTTCAATTGAGCCATATAATCGAACATTGGCAGATAAACGGCCATCAGGATAAGTCCGATAACCACTCCCATTCCGAGAGTAAGTGCCGGCTCAAGTTTAACCAGCATAGAGTTGACGGTCCGGTCAATATCTTTTTCGAGAAAGTCAACGCCCTTATTAAGCATCTGGCCGAGTTGGCCTGCCTGTTCTCCCGAGCCTGCCAGTTGAACTATTATTGGCGGGAAAATATTATGACTCTCCAGTGATTCGGCAAAACCGAGACCTGACTGGATGGATTTTTGAATATCTCTGCTTATAGAAGCAATTTTTTCATTGTTTCCCACAAGACCGGCCACCTGAAGAGCCTTGATTATCGGCACACCGGTCATTATAAGCAGGGCGAAACTTCTGATGAAATTAGATGCTGCGACCATTCTGTTGAGCCTGCCGAATCCAGGCATCGAGAATTTTAAATAATCCCATTTGGTTTTTATATAAGAATTTTTGCTTATGTATTTGATGCAGAACGGCATAGAAACTGCGACTGCAAGAAGAATAGGCCAGAATTTTCTCATAATAACACTAAGTATAATAAGTACCTGGGTAGGTCCCGGAAGTGGGACGCCGAGCTGATGATATATTTTTGAAAAGACAGGAACGACAAATAATACGAGAGCTGTTACTATGACGGAGCACATAGTTATAACAATCAGCGGATATGTAAATGCGCTTTTCAGCCGGTTTCTCAGGTCGGCCTGTTTTTCGAGATACCGTGCGCTTATATCGAGACTTTCCGCCAGTTTCCCGCTGGACTCGCCCGCTTCAATCATTCCGATGAAGAAGTCGGAGAAAATCTCGCGATACTTGTTAAACGCATCGGTAAGCGATGAGCCAATCTCGATATTCTTTTTTATGTCGGAAATAATAAACTTCAAAGACGGATTCTCTGTCTGTTTTTCAAGGGTTTCAAGGCACTGTATGATTGAAAGACCCGCGGTGCACATTCCGGCCAATTTGTACGCAAAGGATACTACGTCGGCCTTTTTTATTTTGATTGAGGCGGGGTTAAATGTTATTTTTCTTTTCTTTGCCTTGAGGAGATTGTAGCCGATTTTGGCGAGTTCATTGCGAAGAGCGCCTGTGCCGCTTACGTCCTCATAAACGCCGCTGCAAATATGCCCCATCTCGTCACGGGCTGTATATTCGTATGCTGCCATTAGTCCACCTGCATATCAACTACACGGTATAATTCTTCGAGCGTTGTCGAGCCGGAAAGCACCTGCTGAATTCCGCTTTTTCTCAGGGTTCTCATTCCTTCGCTTATCGCCTGCCGCTTTATTTCAGTATCGCTTTTGCCGGCGACTATCATATCCTGAATAGTTTTTGTAATATGAAGAATTTCGTATATCGCCTTTCTTCCGAG
This sequence comes from Phycisphaerae bacterium, assembly GCA_041652575.1. Taxonomy (NCBI): domain Bacteria; kingdom Pseudomonadati; phylum Planctomycetota; class Phycisphaerae; species Phycisphaerae bacterium. The sequence continues at coordinate 56,277 of JBAZHC010000009.1, forward strand.
GTAACCGGTTTTGGAGCAATTGTCACAGCCGTCGCTGCGGTGAAGAACCATATCTTCAGGCTCATCGGCAAAAAGCATTTTTTTTATCTGCGGTTCTGGCGTATAAGATTGTTTACAGGCGATACAGGATGTTCTCATAAGTCTTTGAGCCACTGTGCCCAGAAGAGACGAAGCGAGCATAAAAGGCGGTATGCCGAGATTGACCAGACGCGATATTGCGCCGGCCGCGTCATTAGTATGAAGCGTCGAAAGCACCAGGTGGCCGGTCATTGCGGCGCTTACGGCGATTTCCGCCGTCTCATAGTCTCTTATTTCGCCAATCAGGATAACATCCGGGTCCTGCCTTAAAATACTCCTCAGTGCCGATGCGAACGTAAGGCCGGCTCGGGGATTAGTTTGTACCTGTGTAATGCCCGCAAGCCTGTATTCCACAGGGTCTTCGACGGTTACAATATTATTTTTACCGGTGTTCAGAAGCTGCAAAAGAGAATAAAGAGTTGTGGTCTTGCCGCTTCCGGTAGGGCCGGTAAGAAGAATCATTCCGTAAGGATTATCTACAAGTTTTCTGATGCTCTGATTATCGAGAGAATCGGGTGCGATATTGTCGAGGTTCCATTTACTGCCGCTTTTATTGAGAATTCTTATAACGATTTTTTCGGCGATAACGGAAGGTAGCGAAGAAACTCGCAGGTCGTATTCTGTGTCCTGATGAACTGTTGTGATATGTCCGTCCTGCGGCAGACGTTTTTCAGCTATATCCATATTCGCAAGAATTTTGATATGACTGAGTATTTCCGCCTGGGCCGAGGATGGTATGCTGAGTTCCTTTCGCAAAACACCGTCGATTCTGTACCTGACGACCATATCTTTTTCCTGCGGCTCGATATGAATATCGCTTGCACGCGAATCTATCGCGCCGGAAATAATTGAAGCTACAAGCCCGCTGACGGGGTCCTGGCTTTCCTGAAGCTGTTCCAGAATTGCCGCTGCCGAAGGTTTTTCCTGTTCGGAAGTCTTCTTGAGTCTCATCGATGCGATAGTCTGCTTGGTTACATTCTGGACGTTGAAATGATAACGAATTGCCGCCTTTATGGCATTCGGCGCCGCCGCCTGCGGTATGACCCTGCTGCCGGTTCGCATTTCTATCTGGTCGCGAACGGCAAGGTCCATAGGCGAACCCATCGCCACATAAAGCTTGTCCGCTTCCATACGAATACCGATGAGATTATGCTCGTTCGACAGTTCATACGGAATCATATGTGCCGCAATCGGCTCAACCATATCAGGCGAGAGATTTATAAATTCTATTTTCTGTACATGTGCGACAAGCCTGCCGAGCTGCTCATCGGTAGCGAGGTTGTTTTCCTTCAGAAACGTTATGATGTTTTTGCCGTTTTTTTCGCACTGCTCATATAGTTCACCCAGTCTTTTTTCGTCAGCGATACCGAGCCGGATAATTTCATCGAACAACGCATTGTCGGTTTGCAGTTTTTGCATAAACAGTCTCACACAATATCAACATACTTTTAGCGTATTATAAAAATCGTCAAAAACCACTGAAGGCTTAACGTAGGATTCTACATGTTAAATAGTTCCGCACAAAGACCGATAATACCAGAGACTCGAAGGATAAAACCCGTTGCAAATGCTGTTGTGCGAATATATGAAGTTTTTAATTAAAATTGCTTTTTAGATAGTCGAAAAGGAATTGACAGAAACTTTTTACAGGAAAAAACTATGCTTGGTTTATTTAAATCGAAGAAAACTGCAAACGTCACCATTCTTGTGGTGGATGATGAACCTGACCTTGTCAGTACAATCAAAACCCGTCTTGAATGGAACAAATTCAAAGTGGAAACGGCTATAAACGGCGAGGACGGCCTTGAAAAAGCCGAAGCCATAAGGCCCGACCTGATACTGCTTGACGGCAATATGCCCATAATGTCAGGACTTCAGATGCTCGAGCGGATGCGGCAGGACAAGGCACTGAAAGATATCCCCGTAATAATGTTAACTGCCGTATGCGAAGCGAATGATATCGCCTCGGCAGGCTCACTCGGAGTAACTGAATACATTACAAAACCATTTGACTTTGCGCAATTACTTGGAAAAATTTCGCGGATTCTCGACAAAAAATGAAACCTGAAGAATCAAGCAATATTACTTCTGTCGAACCGCTTCGCAGCGAAACGATAGAAAACATCATCGAACGCAAGCGCAGGGATCTCGAAGCAATTTTTGACGCTGTCCCCGTAGGCCTTTTACTTGTTGATGCAAATCTAACCGTCGTAAGAATAAATGACGCTATTCGAAAATTGGTCGGAAAAGACTTTAAGGATATAATCAATAAACCCCTCAGCCAGGCACTAAACTGTAAAAATACTGAAATCGAGGGGAATTTATGCGGTACTGGAGAGTACTGCAAAAAATGTCCCTTAAAACTGAATATTCAGAAAGTTTTTGAAACATCACAGCCTGTCAGGGGAGTGGAATTTCAGAGCGAAACTCATTTTCTGGACAAGACCGTAAAACCATGGTTCGCTTTAAATATCGAACCTGTAAACATCGGAGGCAGTAACCTTGTCGTTGTCTGCCTCAATGATATTACCGAAAGAAAACTTGCCGAGGAAAAACTTGCCGAGACGATGGAAATGAAACAGCAGTTTATCTCGACCGTCTCGCACGAATTGCGAACGCCTCTGACCGCGATTAGAGAGGGCATAAACATCGTCCTTGAAGGAGTGGCGGGGAGGGTAAAGAAAAAACAGAAAGAGTTTCTCGAACTTTCAAAAAGAAACGTTGACCGCCTGAGTCTGCTTATTAACGATGTACTGGATTTCCAGAAACTCGAATCTGGCAGAATGAAATTTGATTTCGCCGCTGGCAATATAGCCGAAACAATAAAAGAAGCGGCCCATACGATGACCCTCATGGCGGAAAAAGCCAAAATCAGTCTCTTAATCGAAATTGAACAGGAAGTATCTCAGTCTGTGTTCGACCACAATAAAGTAATTCAGGTGCTCAATAATCTTCTGAGCAATGCGATAAAATTCACGCCGGCAGGGGGGAAAGTTACAATCAAAGCCCAGCAGCAGAATGACGAGATTATTATCGCTGTCTCCGATACTGGTATGGGAATACCTAAAGAGGAACTGTCCAAAATCTTTGAAAGGTTTTACAGGGTTAAAAGGCCGGGCAAGGAAATCCAGGGCACGGGCCTTGGTCTGCCGATTGTAGCGCAGATAGTTACTTGTCACGGCGGAAGAATAATGGTTGACAGCGAGCCTGAAAAAGGAACAACATTCACGGTTTTCCTGCCTAAAAAGCCGCCCATCGATTCTGACGAGCTTGATAATAAGAAAGATGAAATAATAGAAAAAACAATCTCTCAATAGCCTTTTGTTATTTAGACTCCTGTTCCTTGTCGGCGGAAATCATATCGTATTCGAGCTCGAAACTTACTTTATGTCTCGCTTCCTCCTCGGCCAGTTCCATCAGAACTTCCCGAAGCGACGGCCTGGTTACCCTCGGCAGCAGATCGACATATAATCTGAAGGACGTTTTTTCCTTTCCCATTGCAAAAATCAGCAGGTTCTCATAATCCATCTGCATAACCTTTGCCATATCGACCATATAATCGAGCGGTTTCGGCAAAAATGTATTGTTTGCCGCATAAGGCTTTACCACGCTGCCGAGCTTCATTAGTTCAAGTTCGAGTTTTGCCTTGTGTTCGAGCTCATCGGCGGCAAATTCAACGCACAATGCCCGAATCTGCGGATTATCCGTGTATTGCGAAAGCAGGTTGTAAAAAACGTTGGCCTCTACCTCTCTGCCGACAGCAAAACGCAGAACATCCTCAACACTTTCAAGATTTGCCATTTTTTACCTTCCTCGAAAGTAGAAATAATTATAGCTATATATTGGATGAGTTCCATTATTTTTTTATTACGCTAAATGCCGAGAGACAAAACAGACAGTAAAGGTCTGATAAAATCCTTTTTCCAAATAAGATAGAGGTTTAAGAATATTATTAGACAGTAAAATTACACATTTTTTTACAATATAAATTTATCGAAGGCCCTTATTTGCCGATAATACAGACAGTTATATCAGGGAGATATTACCAAAAATAATTTTGCAAAAGGTACTTTTTTATGAGTCGTATAGAGCCGCAGCAGTACCTTGATTTTGCACCTGTGATATTTGTTGCACTGGATATTGACGGCAACATAATGGTCGCCAATAAAAAGACCTGTCAGTTGCTCCGGTGCGGACGGGACCAGATAATCGGCAAAAACTGGTTTGAAAATTTCCTGCCGGAAGAAATAAGGCCGGCCATCAGACAATTTCATCAACAGCTTATCGCCAGTCAGACAGGAACTATTACATATCATGAAAATCCCATAGTTGCCTTAGATGGAAAACAGCGGATTATCGCCTGGCACAATATGCCGATTTGCGATGACAGCGGAAAAGTTACCGGTATGCTGGCCGCAGGCGAGGATATTACAGAGAAAAAACTGATTGAGGAAGACCTTGAAAATGCCCGCAAGCAGGCCAAACAGATGGCTGAACAGGCAGACAAGGCAAACCACGCCAAAGGCGAGTTTCTCGCACATATGAGCCATGAAATACGTACTCCGATGAATGCCATAATCGGGTTTAGTGAAATCCTGTCGGAGCAGCAGTTGACTGCCGAGCAGGCTGAATATGTAGGCATTATCAAACAGAGTTCGGAAAATCTGCTTGAGATTATAAATGACATTCTCGATTTTTCTAAAATAGAGTCGGGCATACTTGATATGGATATTATGGAATTTTCGCTGGACGACCTGATAATTGCCATTGCGGCTCTTATGGGCCATTTGGCAAGGCAGAAGCAGCTTGATTTTAAGGTTATCCCTCAGACATCTCTGCCGGAAAGAATTAAAACCGACCCTGCCAGGCTTAGGCAGTGCCTTATCAATCTCTTGAGTAATGCGATAAAGTTTACCGAGCGGGGGCACGTATATTTATATCTGCGGTATCAGCGGGCAGGGGACAAAGCGGAATTGGTTTTTGATGTTGAGGATACGGGCATAGGAATACCGCATGACAAACAGGCGATAATATTTAACGCTTTTACGCAGGTCGATGCCGGCACAGCGAGAAAATATGGCGGAACAGGGCTGGGACTTGCAATAACAAAACAGCTTACAGAAATACTTGGCGGAAAATTGAGTCTAAAAAGCGCGGCCGGCAAAGGTTCGGTATTTACGATTGTGCTTAATACTGAATTGCTGACTTCGCAGCAGAGGATGCTTGGGCAGCAGGATTTTTTGCATCTTATAAATTTAGAAAATATGGCACACGCAGGAGCAAACCCTGATATGGCAATTATGAACGAGGACAAGGCTGCCGAGGAGTTATGCGAAAATGAAGTAGCCGTCATTCGGCTAAATAACTAAGGATACCTCTAAAAACCCCCATCTTTTCACTCTGTTTTATATTCTTCTTTTGTTCTGAAATGGGCTGTCCTTAATTATGATAAATTCGGTAATTAAATAAGGTTATTTCTTTTTCTCGCCCATAAGTTTCACAATCGTCGGCTCCACAGCCTCGGCCCATATCTGATAACCCTTTTCGTTCGGGTGCACCAGGTCGGGCATTATCTCCCTGGTAAGCACGCCCTTTTTGTTTAAAAACTTTTTATTTATATTCAAATAAAATATCATTTTATTATCGGCGATTTTCGAGGCGAGTTTGTTTGCCTGATCGTTCTTTTCCCACATCAGATTCATTGTGGCATCGGATTTTTTGTTTCTCATTTGTTTCCCATAGCCTCTCGGGAAAATTCCCAGCACTAAAACCTTAGTCTCCGGCAGTTTTGTTCTCAGTTGACAAACGACAGCCTTAATGCCGTCGGCGATTTGTTCAGCCGATGAATCTACGTCGTTATTTATTCCAATCAATATTACCGCGAGTTTCGGGTTGATACCATCGATTTCACCGTTTTGCAGCCGCCATAGAACGTGCTGAGTGCAGTCTCCGTTAAAGCCCATATTAACAGCATTGCGACCTGCATAATACTTATCCCACACTTTTTTGCCGACCCCTCCCCAGCCTTGTGTGATTGAATCGCCAATTATTATCAAATCAACATTTCCCTGCCTGACCCTGTCAATGACAGCCTGATGGCGCGGCAGCCACCAGTCCTTTTTTTTGGCTCTCGATTCCGGAGTAACCGCGGCATGCGAGCCGATTTTTACATCACAGGGATTAGCTTTTGTCCGACCAAATAAACCAGCCTGACAGGTATTGCCGTATAAAATTGCTGTAATGATTAACGCCAGGAAAAATAACTTTTTCACAACAAATACTCCTAAAAAATAGATAACTTTACGTTTTATGGTTTTGACACATCTTTCAAAGAGAAATCATGTTTCTATTTCAAAACGCAAACCATTCAGATTACCGAATTTTAACAGGTAATAATCGTTTTGCCAGTCCAACGGCTGTAAATCACCGGAAAGCCACTGTTCAACAGCTTTGCGGAAATCCGGTTCGTTGAAATGCGGTACGAAATGCTCAGGAGTAACCCATATCGGTTCACCTTGAGGATGATGATGCGGGCCAAGTAAATTACACAATGAACCATAAAGGATCAATTCAATTTCCCTGGCGTTTTGCATTTCCTGCGTAATTAAGATTTTAGATTGTCTGCCGATGATATAGCCTGCGTGTATGCCATCGAGTTTGATTTCAATCACAGGAGCGTTAAATGTGTTAATACGCAGGAAGACGCGAGCATTTTCAGGAAAATTAATATTATCAAGCATGCCCTTAAGGCTGATACGGCCGGAATAAAATGGCAAGCCCTGCAATGTAAAATCTCCGGTTTCAATTGACTTCGGGGCTGTGAGCATTGCTGAGCCGGCGGTGAGTTTATGAATATTTGTTTTAAAAGGATCCTGTGATACGGCTGCGTTTATATCTATCCGGGCCTCAATGCTAAAATCGCCGATGATATAAATCGGTTCGATTTCCGTTCCGTAACGTGCCCACATATCCTCGGTACTGCTCAAGTCGCCAAATCTGAAATTATTATAATGCAGCTTAATTTCATTTTTGCCCCGGCATATTTGCTTAGCGATATCAATTGGCAGCCATCGCGGATCTTTCCAGTACGGCAAACCATTGTAAACTGCCTCTATATCATTAATGCAGATACTGCAATATTCCGGGTGCTCGATAATGAGATGAAGCTTGCGGCCGGTGAGTTTTTCTTTGTCAGCATTGAATGTGTACTTGAGTGTCAGCGGACCCGTATAACGGGTTTCGTTCATAAGTTTCTGAATAGCCGTAAGCGGCAGGGGCGTTTGGGACCAATCAGCTTCTGTACGATAAAGAGCGCAATCCAGAGGCATAGAGTTGTCATCAAGGCGAGTAACCTGCCAGTTGATCGAGTCTAACTGGATTTGCCTTGTAACTACCGGTTCGATGTTTGACTTGAGGGATTGGGGCAAAGGCGAAAGGTTTAAAAGCAACACTTCGGCAGGTTCGAAATGGGCATCAATTATAAACGCATCCTTGTCGGTATGTCCTGTAACTGGTTTGCAATCGCCTGTCCAGAAATCCAGAAGTCGGGCACTTTGCCAATTACCAGCCAATTCGATACGGCAGTCAATAGCAGCCAATCTGTTTAAGTTTGCCAGATACGCCAGACGCGTCCCGTCTTCAAGATCACGGAGGTGTACCCAGAGCAGGGAAGTATCTTTTTCCGATATTACTTTGACCAGAGGAGGGCATTGTCGGCAGAGATCAGGTTTTGAAATTTCTGGGATATTTTGCAGCCATGCCTCAAGCTCGGATGAATATTTGCCATCGAGCAGCTTTGTTGTTTTTGAGTATCGGACGATTTTGCCGCCTTTGGCATGAAATTTGCGCAGCAAGTCAAAAGTGGATTTTGCAATTGTGGTCATGTTGGGAATAATGATGCATTGATACCGCATCCGGCCAATTACAATTGCCGGGGATGCGGTTTGAGGGTCTATAAGTGCATTTTCGGCAATTATAGTTTCGTCGCCAATATCGAAAGTACGCTGCGAAGTGAGCAAAGAATCGACGACCTGTTTGAAATTGGAATCTATATTTTTTATTTCATTTGTGTTTTTTTCGATTAGCGGCTCGAAATCCCACGGGACGTTATGGTCTATTTGTGCCGGCCGGTCGGTTCGTGCCTGCGATAAAACGAAGGTCGATTCCTGTGGGTGCAGAAGCAAAAATTCCGGTACATATTTTCCACGGCTCATAGCAAAACACAGACGAGAGAGCGGTTCGTCGATTGCGATGTTTGCAGGCCACCATGGCTGCTGATAAAAAATATTGGGAGGGTAATCGCGTTTGCGGCAACCGGCCATCGTATAAAGCGAAAGATGAGGATTGAGGAAATTGACACCGAGACAAATCTGCTGGGCGGCAATCCAGAAACGATCTTCGAAACTGACATTCTGGCCGCTGCAGCCGAAAAGCTCGGAAAGCATTCTTTTTTTTCCGAATTGGTTAACGGCGCTTTGACATTGCTTGGCTGCGATTCTTTCATCGATTTGTCTGCCGAGGTGGTCTATTCCGGGATAATCCTGATGTCGATAGTTTGGCATAATCTTTACGCCCCAAAGCTGCTGATGCAAAAGATCGTGTTCGCACATATAATGACCTGTCCACGCCAAATTGTGACTGCGGCACCAGTCGCCTATCTGTTTTGAAAAATTTTGTTCAAAGAGATGATTGATTGTGCGGAAGTAATCCAGGCGAAATTCGGCCGCACCGGGTTCGTCACGGAAAAGCAAATCCAGTCTGGAAAGAGGATCGTAGCCGTTCATATCTTTAAACGTTTCAATCACAGCATCTGTAAAAGGCACTGAGCCGGCCGGCAGTCTGCCTCGAAAACAGACGCAGGGCTCGTCAGTGAATTCGGCAGGAATCAAATTTCCATAGAATTTAGAATAGCGATCAAAATATGGTTTATAACCGTTTTCAATGAAACATTTCATAGCTTCCTGGCTCATTGTATCAACGTAGCAGGTGCCGTTGAACCAGGAGTGCCCAAGCGGCGAAGTATATTTGTAAACCATCAAATCGCCGAAAACAGGGCCGATAGGCTCGCAGTCGGCCGGTGCGTTATCAGAGGCCGGGCGAGCCAGAAGAGTTTTCATTCTGAAATTTTTGTCTGCAAGAGGCACTTTGCCTCCGGCAAATCCGCTGGGCCATTTATCTTCATCATAAAGATACATAAGAATGCCGCATTTTTGAGCTTCGTCGAGAGCGGCGTCTACTGCAGTAAACCATTTATCGCCCAGATATTCTGTAAGCAAACCGATACGGGAGTGAATGAATCCTCCGCCCATACCGCCCCGGGCTAAAAGCCTTACCTGCCGTCTGACTTCATCCGGCTGCATGGCTTCATTCCAGCTCCAGAATACAACAGGACGAAAATCTATCGGGGGTTTTTTGAAATTTTCGAACCAGTTTATTTCATTTCCCATATATTTTTACCTTTTACCGAGGTGGGCAGATTTTAATTGTTTAATGGGGAACTGCCAGGGGCCAGTTATCTGTTCTAAAAGACGATGCCGGCAGAGATGCCGTATTGAAAAGATTTGGCTGGGCATAATTACTCCATGCAAATCGAACAGCAACCGGTTTTTCTACCCGTGGGCTTGACACGACGACAGTTTCTCCGTCGATGACAGCCTTAGCGGGCAAAAAATTCCTGTCTTTTCCGGCGATTGTAAAGTCCGTCAACTCATTACCTTCGGCAATCAATCCGCCGTGTGTATAATCGAAAAACAACCGAATCGAATTCCCTTCGATTTTCATTTTTTTGTATAACGGTCCTGAAAAAACAATATCTGTTCTGCCATAGTCTTTGCTGAGAGCCCATTTCGCAAGCCTGTCGCCGACGTCATATTTGTTTCTCGGATGAATATTTTTTTCCTCTCCTATATCCATCGTAACGGCCATTCCCGTATTCGGCTCAGAAAGAGTCATCATTTGCGCCTCGCGCAGGGCCTGGCTGTAAGCATTATCGCCATAATTACACGGTGCAATCTGAACATAATAAAACGGGAAAGCTCCCTGTTGCCATCTGTTTCGCCAGTTTTTAATCATCGCAGGAAATAATGTTCTGTATTCAATTGGAAATAAAACATTACTTTCTCCCTGATACCATATCACACCCGCTATTCTGAAAGGTATGAGCGGCGCAATCATCGTGTTAAACAACGCGGTAGGGGAACTTTGATTAATAACTGTAAACTGCGGCGTCTGCCAGTCAGTTTTCGGATTGGAGGTTTTGTACCTCCACTGTCCTGCCAGAGAGTATGTTTCTTTGCCGGCAGAAGTGATTTTAAGATTTTCTTTTGCTGCGGCAAACCCGCCGTCACCGCCGGTGTTAATTATACGAACGGCAATTACATTCCTGCCTTCATTCAGAAACGCGGCAGGTATTTTATATGTTCTTCTTGTACTGTATCCTATGGTGGTGCTGATATAATTATTGTTAATCCAGACGCTGTCGATGTCGTCTATATTTCCCAAATCCAAAACCATATTTTGCGGCGAGGCAGTTGTCGGCAAAGCAAATTCTTTTCTGAACCAGACGATTCCATACACGCCATTAAGAGAAGTCCCGCTCCACCGCGAAGGCTGGTTCATTTGCGGCCAATCGGCGTCATTCATATCCTTTTCGAACCATTTGTGTTTTATTCCATCGTCCTGAACGTTAACTTTTTTAAGCCAGTCATCCGCCACTTTCCTAAAGGCGTCGTCAGGGGGTTCGTTCCTGTCTCTGGCGCGGGAAATAATTTCGGCCGACTTTTTCAGTCTCTGAAACTTTTTGATTGTATCGAGGTCCATCCATGACTCGGCAGCAGTTCCGCCCCAGTGCGAAGAGATAAGTCCGATTGGAACATTCAGTTCTTCCTGAAGCCTTTCGCCGAAATAATATCCGACCGCAGAGAATAATTTTATATTGTCACTTGTTGCGGGCAGCCAGGCGTTCCACGACCCTATACAATCCTTTTCTTCGTAAATTGAAAATCTGTCCTTTATATCGAAAATTCTTATTTGCGGGTTATTTGCTTCTTCGATATCTTTTTTGCTTTTTTCCGTGCCGAGCCAATCCAAAGGAATCACCATATTTGACTGTCCGGAACAGAGCCAAACCTCGCCGATTAAAACATCTGACAGAATAATCTCGTTTTGCCCGCTGATTTTAATATTATATGGTCCTCCCGCGTCGGGGGTTCTGATTTCAAGCTTCCAGCTGCCATGTTTGTCGGCAACAGCGGATACGCTATCCTTCAACCAGCTTGCTTGAACAGTTATTTTTTCACCCGGCGAAGACCAGCCCCATATCGGCGCATCACTTTTCTGCTGAAGTACCATGTGGTCACAAAAAATAGCCGCAGGTTTAATATCGGAATAAGCGGAGGATACGAGCAGGATTATTATAAAAAAACAACTTACAGAGATTGACTTTTTTCCCATAATAAAATCTTCCGAGACAATACTTTCGATATCAGGAAATAATTTTCGCATATTCTAATATATAGTCCCCAAACTGTCTATAAAAAACACGGTATCCTGAAGATATTGATGCTGTTTCAAGAGGTAAATTATTCGTCGGGAAAAATTTACTTTCGATACGGAACATATCAAAAAATTTCTGTCTGCTGCAGATGTAAAGATGCCGGCGATAATATGGATTAATGTAAAAGACTAATATCATTGACAATTGATGCTATAAAAGGTATACTTTAAAAATCGGTGGCTATGTTTTCAAAACATCTTAAATTCTATATTTTACTGGTTATTACCGTATTCCTCTATACGGAAGTGCATGCTTCGGATTATGCTTATTTCAATGTCAGGGACTATGGCGCGGCAGGTGACGGCATAGCGGATGACACCTCGGCAATTCAGGCCGCGATAAACGCGGTATCTGCGGCGGGGACAGGGGTGGTATTTGTTCCATACGGAACATATCGAATCACAAGCACTCTGCAGTTGAAGGCTCGTGTTTCCTTATTAGGCGATTCACAGGGCAGCGTCGGGGGGAGCATTATAAAAGCCGGCGGCAACCTGTCAGCGATGATTCAAACACTTCAGGACCAAGGTTCGTATCTGGCCATTGATGATTTAACTTTTGACGGTTCAGCCAATCAGGGTTACAGCGTTACCTGGGCATTGGATTTGGCAGACTTTCTTGCCAGCCGAATCGGTTCGGTGAAAATCTTCAATATTAACGGCGGCGGAATCTGGTCGCGCAGCTCAGGTACCGGGCCAAGCTGGGTTAACTGGTTCATAGATTCGGAGATATACATTACCGGGAATAATTATGCCCTTCGGTTGGGATCAAGCGATTCTTTTATAAAGGGGCTTTATGTCAATGGCGGGCTGGGCCTTTATGAAGACGAGAACTCAGGCAATGTATATCGGGATTGCATCGTTGAAAATTGTGTATATGGTTTAATTGTGCAAACACCCGGCGGCAGTAATAACTTTATATCCGTTGTAAACAGCAGATTCAGGAATAACACGTACGGGGTATATTTTAATTACACAAGCGCTTTTCAAACTTATGCAACCATTCAGAATTGTGAGTTCGAGAACAATTCATCTGCGGACGTGTATCTGAAAAATGCCAACCATATCAGTCTGGTTGAAAACAAGTTTAAAACGGCCAATCCTTCGCTGGGGCAAAATATTTATATGACCGGTGATGTGGATTATATTTCAGCGGTCGATAACTGGTTTGCCGGGAGCAGTCAGGCAATGACAGGCTCTAATTCGTGTTCTGTTAACAACAAGTTTTCTGTTGCTATGTGGCCGCCGTTATTTGAAGCTGAAAGCAGGAACTTCGTCGATCCTCTTAATCCCAATGTAATAAATGTCAAAGATTACGGGACAGTCGGTAACGGGACGCATGATGATGCCCCTAATATTCAGAACGCCATAAACGCGGCACAGCCGGGCGATGTGGTTTATTTTCCAAAGGGCAAATATGCGATTTATTCAACCATTAATCTTACCAAAAGCGGAATCACACTTTTGGGTGACGGTAAGTCACTGAATTATCATACTCGTATACAGGTCCGTGCGAACCTGACATCTATGTTCAATACTCCATCCGCTGTCAGCGATGTTACGATAGCAAATATGTGCCTTTATGGTACTTCAAGTACCGGTCCCTATACTGTTGGATGTGCCTTGTATCTGGATAAGGCAACGAATTTTGTGATAGACCGTGTAAACATAAATACTGTAACAGGAGACGGGATTTATTTAGGCGGCGATAATAATTTAATCGCAAACTGCATCTTAGGTGCCGATGGATGGCAGGTGATAATTACCGGTACCGGTAATATAATAAATTCCAGTTATGTTGCATGCGGAGATGACGGTTCCGGAGTACAAATAAGCGGCCCCGGCGGAAATCAGATATTGAACACGCACATTGACCGTAGCTATGAGGCAGGAATCCGATTCGTAAATCCGTCATCAAATCCTGCCAGTACCCTGATTTATAACTGTTATATGGATATTAATAAAATCGCGATTGATTTTGACTATGCTGCTACGCAAAATGCCAACGTGCAGATTAAGGCCTGTGTATTTCGTACCAACCCCACCACTATAAACATTAAGAATGCCCATGGTATTACAATTGAAGGCTGCACATCCGCCCAGGGAACAGTACCTGTTTTTTTGATGACATCCGGCAATGTTGATTACCTGATTTTCTCGGCTAACCAATTTCTCGGTTCGGTTTATGTGCCGGGCAGCCATTCGGTAGTAAGGGGCAATGGCGGATATGTCACCGGGGGCCTCGGCAGTATTACAGTGCCGGCGGCGCCGACAAACTTAAATGCCGATGTCAATGATGGAACGGTGGTTCTTGATTGGAATGATAATCAGGAGATTTATTTGTCGCATTATAATGTGTACCGTGCGTTATCTTCCGGGGGGCCTTATATGTGGATTGCCACCGATGTCGCAGACAGCGCATATATTGATTACGATACAGACGGTGAAATCTGCTATTACGCAGTAACCGCCGTCGATGAGACCAATAATGAATCAAATTATTCACAGGAAATTATGGTCGACTGCAATCCCAATGCGGATTTTAATGGTGATGGAATAGTAGATTTTGAAGACTTTGCGACTTTAGCCATTCAATGGCATCAGTTGCCCGGTGTTCCTTCTGCCGACATAACGCCGGCTAACGGCGGCGATAACTTCGTGGATATGTTAGATTTGAAAGTCCTTGCGGAACAATGGCTGCAGCCGTAATTAGTTTGCCTTCCTCGTGTTTAATGCCTGAACAATGTAAATTAAAGCATAAATAGCAGGATAACATTTTATCCAGCCTTGCTTGTTGTAATTCGCAATAACAAGTTTTTTTCTTTATTCACATGAAATCTTACATATACTCAGGTACATTGTATGAACACTAAGCTTCAAATTGGAAGGGTCTTCGATGAAGTATCTATTTGTCACGTTGACAATGGTTTTTATTGTAAACAGTGCGGCAATTTCCGGAGATTCGAAGGTGAAGAGCCAACTGGCCGGGCAGGATGAGATTCTTCGTACCGATATTACCGGAGACGGCAACATCGATATTATCGAGCGGTACTGTAATGGGAAAAGGGTGCGATGGTTTGACGAAAACGGCAATATGTCGGCATCTGACACAAATGGAGACATGACAGGAGATTGTCTGCAAATCGATATGGATGATGACGGGTTTTATGACGGGTCATCTGATGTTACGGTAAAGTGGGTCGATACGAACAAGGATGGGCGGGCAGACTGGCAGTTTTATGTGAGAAATCCTGTCCCGAATCAAGGCAAAAACACAGGCGGGAAAGCGGTTTTTATGGCGTTCGAGGACGTCGATGGTGACGGAGTGATGCATTATATTGACTGGCGAACATTCACTCTCGAAAGTTGGGCAAATCAGGGGGCACAGTTTTTCCCTGATTACAACGGCAATTCGCTTTTCATCAAAACACATGTAGCTCCGCATGCGTTGAAAAACATTCAATATAACTGGGAAAATCCTTTTGCGTTTTATGATTTTGATGACGACGGCTGTAGTGAAATGTGTATTAGAATGACGGACAAACTTCCTCCTGATGGAACAATCAATGATGTGCACATCGGTTTTGACATTGATAATGACAGCCAGGCAGGTAATGAAACAGATTATGACTTTACTTTATATTTCACTGGTGGAGAACTGGATTATAGTTCGAAATTTCACTCCATACCGGGATTGAAAGCTTCCGATTGGGCGCTGCCGTATTTTCAGCATCAGGAATGGCGTACTATTGATGAATTATCGTACATTGAACATAATGAGTGTTTCGAGGCGACTTTTAATACGGATTGGAAAACCTGCTGGTTTGTTTTTGATGAAGATGATGACGATCACAGGTGGGAGCGGGTTGAAATGTATCAGCCCAGAGACCCTTACACGCTAAGAGTCGGCGGTTTATCTCACCATATCCAAAGCGATATACTTGGCGATCGGGGGGAATTCGACTCCGATAACAGCGGAAAAGGACAGCTTTATTTCAGCCCATGGGATGGCAGAGTACATTTATATGGAGCTGAGTGGGGAGCATGGACAGTTGACAGCAATGCCCAGTATCATAACGGAATCAATGCGGGCCAGGCGACATCGGCAAAAACTCCGGAAAAAGTCGGAGAAGTAGTGCATTATAGAGATACAAACGGCAACGGTTTTTTTGACTTGATTGAATGGGATTTTGACGGTGACAGGCAAACGGATTGTTTTGTGTCACTGCTGAAATACGGCAGTGATGAGCGGCCGCTGCTTGATACAGACAAAGCAGGATGGAGCGGTATCAATAAGGCATTTACGCAACAAGCCAAAAAATCATGGCGTCAGGCATACGATTTATACGCAGTGTGCCGGGCCAGAGGTCTGGTCGATGCGAATATGAGTGAAATAGCATCGCCGGCTTCAGTATGGCAGAAATATTCAGACGGGGCCAAGCTCAAAGAAAAGCTGTTTTGGATGATAGACTCAAAACTCAGAGACAGACCTGAGAAACGTGCTGTTCTGCAAAAATACTTTTTCACAGCGGATTTTGAAAAACTGTCTGAATTTGTCAGGACAGTGGAGTTTACAGATTTCAGGAAGGGCGACACTGTTGAGTTTGTTTTGGAAAATCCGCTTAAAGTAAGCAGAAAAAATGAATTAATAACAATCCCATTCGGTGAACTAAAGGGAATCGATTCGGCATCGTACAGCGTGAAGCGGGAAGAACGAGTACTGCCTTGCCAGCTTGCCGATTTCGATTTCGACGGGATAAATGACGCGGTGGTTTTTCTTGTCGATTTGGATGCCGAAGAGACTGTTACCGTGAGAATAGAAAATGCAACTGCGAACGACCAGGTATCGGCAAAGATGACGCACGCTGAATTATCTGTTCGTGCTCTGTTACCCGAAGCAATGGGCAGCGGTAAGCTGGTCGATGAGGGATGTTTCATATCGAAAAAAATAATGGTGAGACGCGGTGATAAGAAAAGCTCTGATTACCGTTTTGAAGGGCCTTTGATAGAGAGCGACAAAATCGGGTATCGTTTGTACTGGGATAATCGCGGAGCTATCGATGCGTATGGCAAGACGAATCAGGCTTTTATAGGCGATGCACATACGGCGAAAAAAAGCCATCATACTATGCAGCCGTGGGGCAGAGATATCCTGCATAACGGTATCGCTTTAGGCGCAGGCGGGCTGGGAGTCGGTATTGACAATAAACGATTTAGTCCGTCATCCGCTGATTATGGCGAAATAGTGGTCGGCAATATGGGGCCGATATTCAGCAGCTATCGAATGATATATAAAGGGATCGACTATGAGGGAAAGAAATATGATATGACCTGGGATATAGCCATCTGGGCCGGGCAGCATGCGATGATGCACGATGTAACAATCACAAAAGGCGGTAAATGTCAGCTTCTTGCGGCTCTGACTAATCATTCCGATATGAATGATGTTACAATGAAAGATGCATTGAATAACAAAGGCAAATTTGACTACGTGGCGACATTTGGGAAGCAGGTTTTTGCGGATGCTAACAAAAAATTAGCCAAAAAAAGTACCGAGAAAATGGGATTAGGATTATTATGGGAAAGAGGACAACTAAAGGAATTAAAGAGCAGCGACGTTGAATTCGAGGCTGTTTTTAAACTCGCAGAACATATTACTTATTACTCATTTGCCACTTATAATGGTGAAAAAGAACAGTCGATAGATAGCGATGAGGATTTTTATTCTTATGTAGACAGACTGGCCGCTTCGAAGGCAAATCCTGTCATCATCAAATCCGGCTCAAAGATAATTTCACAATAAAATCAGGCTGCATCTATTGTTTTGAGAGCGGCAATTCAATATCAGGCTTTATCTGATTCTGCCGGCGGCAACTGTCTATACCAGAAAAAATAAAGTCCAATCATTGATATCACAAAAATAATGGAAGTTACGGTAACAGCATACCACTGACGAATCATCATCTGCATCGGCAGAAAGAGGATGCTTATAAACCAGCCAAAGGCGAAAGGTATTGAGATGATGTCGTAAAAATGTTCGTGTTTCGCGGCGGCCCTGAATTCCGGCCCAAAAGCATTTTTAAGCGGTCCCCAAAAACCGAAAGGCCTTGTGATTCTATAAAAATTACTTAATACTTTCGGGTCTGTCGGTTTGGTAATATAAGTTCCAATAATTGAACCTGCCAAACCCAGGACAAGGATATAGGCAAATTGATTCCATTCGAGCATGTTTTTCAAAACAAGTCTTTGTATAATTGCACCAACAAGCCCAACGATAGTACCTATGGCATATCCGCCGGCATTGAATCGGTGCCAGTAAAATCTCAATACTAAAGGCCATGCAGTACCTGCCGCAAGTCCGCCCATTACCCAGCCCCATATATCATTAATGCTTCGAGTAGTGTAAGCCATGGCAAAACCAATAATAACCAGCAGCAGACCAAAAAGGTAACTTATATAAATAAGCTCTTTATTCGAAGCTTTCGGACGAATATACGCCTGCCAGATATCGCGGGTTAAAAAGCCGGTGGCCATATTGATGATGGCGTTGAAAGTTGACATTGCCGCTGCAAGCAGAGCGACAATAATCAAACCCCTTAAACCCATCGGCACGTCATTGAGCAGCACGGCAGGTAAAATTCTTTCCGGATTGATAGTCCCGCTGCTGTTTAAAAGCATTAGCCTTGTGGCGAAATCCTGGCCGAAAATACCTTTGAGTCCGTTTATCAAATCCGGCGAATAAGCGGAGGGATTATTTATGATGTTTGCGGTTATTTCCTCCCATCTATAATCAGGCACATTTCCCAAATGGGATTTAATGAGTTCCGCAGCGGCAGTCAAAGTTGACTGGTCGGGAAACAGATTTTTAACAAGCAGCAGGCCGAGCATCGCAAAACCCATCATCAGGGGCCAGCGGAAAGCCATAAGCCAGCCGCAGGTGAAATTGAGAAGTCCACAATCACGATCGCTTCGTGCACCAAAAGATTTAGGATCCGCTCCGGATCCAAGTCCTGTAAACATAATCTTGAAAAGGAAATATGCGCCTACGAGCATCAGGGGACTGTAAACTTCATAGCCGGTGGGCATTTCAGTTTTCCAGTGCGGAAAACTCGAAACCCAATTGGAATTGCCGGTAACGCCTTCGCTCAGGACGGTTAAATCCATACCGGCAGTTTTTACGACCGCAAGAATAGTGATGAAAATTACCGCTATCCAAATGCAGAAGGACTGAAAAATATCCGTTACGATTACGCCATAAAAACCTGCTTCCATTGTATATAGAACAGTTACTATTAGCATTATTATCGAACAGGTGATTGGCGAAAACGGCAGGAACATCGAGAGGAACAATCCTGCACCCTTAAAGGAATAAGCGAGCAGGCCGAGAGCCAGGCCGACCATACCAAGAACAGAGGAGATTCTTGCAAATTTCGCCCATCCATCATTGCCAAAACGGAAAATAATCCATTCAGCTCCGGTCAAGACGCCGCTGCGTCTATGCCATTTTGCGGTAAATAAGAGAATGAAAATAAGGATAAGGCAGCCGCCGCCTCTGAATCCTTCGATATACATTGCACGCGGGCCGAGCAGGTATAGGAAAGAAACTATTACCATTGTGCCTGTCATATCAATCCATGCGGCCATCGAAGACATACCTAAAGCCCACCAGGGCATTTTTCTTCCGCCGAGGAAATAATCTTCCATACTTGCAGAGGCGCGTTTGCGCAGCACCTGGCCAATCGCCACGAGCACGAGCATATATATGACTATTATTGAGTAATCGAGCAGATTTAAATATCTCATTTTTTCTCCATATTATTTTATAATTCTGAGAACTTCTTCAAAACTGTTGCAGAAACTGTGACATAAGGCGATGGTTCCGCTTTTTTTTATGTTTCCGCCGCCAAAACCTATAACTGGGAATCCCGCAAGCCTGATGGAACAAACGCCTGCGGCGCTGTCTTCTATGCCGACTACGTGACTGCTTTCTTCCGGTCCAAGGCCAAGTCCGATTCTGCAAACTTCACTATAAAGCCATGGATGCGGTTTTGGCGACAATTCACCCAGCGTGCCCGGCTCGCCTTTTCTAAGCGGAAATCCGGCCGTAATGATTGCATCATAGAAATCTTTCGGATCGCCCATCTTCAAAGTTCTGAATGCGGAAAGAATTTCGGGCCAGGCCTTTTCGTAAAGCCCGGAGGTTACGAGGCCTATTTTAATTCCCATGGATTTTAACTCGTTAAGAAATTCCCTGAGGCCCGGTGAAGGTGTAAAGGCACCTTCTTTGCCTCTGCCTTCCAGAATCTCATTCATTTCATAATTAGTATGTTTGAAATAATATTTTCTGGCCTCTTCGACCGTTTTAGCGGGGCAGTATTTTCGGATGCAGTATTGCAGATGTTCGGATACGCTGTGGCCTGATACAAAAGGCAGGTCCGCATCTTCAAGGCGAAACCCCGGATTATTAAGCAGGTTTGCCGTTGTTTTTTCAATTATCCAAATCCAGAAATTTTCACTTTGCACACTCGTGCCGTCGAGATCCATAAGTATGGCTTTGACAGGTTTTTCCAGTTTGACTTCGTTTACCGGATAGTAGGCAGGATAACCCAGTGCGGATTTGACATAGGCTAAACTGTGGCTGCCAAAACTAATGAATTCAACTTTTCTATCGCCGGTTGCGACAATGCATTTAACGCCGTTTTCACCGGTTCTGAACCGGCCATCGCCTGATGCTTCCAGCTTAATCATTCCGGAACTATGCGGTATATCTCCGATAGACGCTATTGTTGCCAGATTGCTCATTGCTGCTCCTGAAAAATATCAATATTTAAAACTGTAAAAAACCGGTTACTATTTCGGTTGAAAGTCCTGAACACCAGGTTTTTCCTTTGCAATTTTTTCATGGTAATCGTGATCAATAACTTTGCCGTCATCACTAAAATCTTTTTTGGCGGTACGTAAATCTCTGAAGAGATGAATAGCGTCCTTTATGCCTCCAATTGCCAGCCAGACGGCAATCATCAAAGACATACTCATTGTGAACCATAACATGTAGTAGTGGTAATTCTTCCACTGCTGGTCTGTAAATTCGAACAAAAAAGCCAAAGCAGTGATTCCCGCGAAAACTGAAAACAAAAGTAAAGTGTGGACAATGGAAATACCATAAATAAGCTTGTCTCCTCGTGTGAAATCTTTAGTAATTCCGAAAGCTCTCTTAATTGAGAACTTACTGTGGCTCTCTATCGATATGTCAGACTCATTTTCACTTGCAATTCTGTACTGGCCCCGGTGAAGCATTTTTTCCAGATTAAAATGGGTCCGCTTGCCAATCAATGAAAATACGGTATAAAGACTTACAGCGATAAGCATGGCGAAAAAATAAATCTCCTGTCCCGTGAGGAAGAAATTCTTACCATACCAGGTCATCCAAAGCTGGTCACAAATCATACCGGTTGTGGCCAAAACTGAGCCGCTGATAAGGGCCGCATAAGCGCCGGCAGTATTACCCCACTTTGTGTAAAGTCCGCCGATAATAACCGCGCCAATGCCGCCAAGCCAAATCGCTCCGGTAAGTGCCAGAAAATAAAAGATGTGTTGTGTCTGACGGAAAAAACTGCTGAAAAGACAGATAAATACGCCCACGAACAGAATCGACAGCCGTAATGCCCAGATATGCTGTCTGCTTGTAAAAGGTTTTTTACGCAGCGGTACGATTATATCTTGTACGAATATGGAGCCCCATGAATGCAGATAGGTATCGAACGTACATATGGAGGCGGCAAACATCACCGCCGCAAAAGCTCCCATTAAACCGATCGGCATATAAACTGTCATTGTCATTGGTACGAGCATCTGGTCACGAATTTGTTCATTTTGAATAGTGCTGATCATCTGATTTACCTGTTGAGCCTGCGTGGTATAATCCGGATGATGCATTATCATATATGCAACGAGAGGTATAAGGAAAAGGGCGTACATGAGCCCCCATCCGCGAATGCCGCCAAGCACACCGGCCATTTTAGCCTCGTGAGGTGATTTAGCAGAGCAGTTATAACCCTGTGAACCCTGCCATGACAGCCGATTAAAAATGAGTCCTATGATGCCAATAATGAAATACCATGGATTGAAATCAGTTTTTCCCGCATCGAATGGATTTATCAGCGATTTGCCTTTTTCAGCTACCATAAGGGTATCGAAAACATCCTTGAGCGAGAATTTTACCAGCAGTATGACAAGAATTACTGCCAGCACGATATTGCAGAAGAATGACTGGGAGAAATCTGTAATCAATATCGCTATCTGTCCTCCGATAAATGTAAAGTACAGGGCGATACCTACCAGAATGATTATTAGTGTATGATAGGTAGACAAGGTAACCCCTGCCAGTTCATAGCTTTCGGGTAAACCACAATAATAGAGAAAGAAGTTTGCGCTGACAGCGGGAAAAATACCGAAATTGATAATACCGGAAACCCAGCAGATTATTCCTGCGAAGATTCTGAAGTTTCGGCTGTAGCGAATTTCAAAAAACTGGGCTATCGTCAAAACGCGTGTTTCACGATAACGGTATATTACCCATCCGGTCAGGGCCACTATCATTCCTACCGGTATTCCGAGGTTTCCCCACCATCCTGCGGCAAAGCCTATTTTGTAATTCATCTGCCACATAGCCAATATCGATATCGTGCCGAGGGTAGACATACCTTCTGCCATTGTCAGCAGATATCGCCCGGCGCAGCGGTTGGCAGCCAGAAAGTCAACTGTTGATTGAGTGTATTTTTTTGTGGCATAAGCCATAACAATGAAGAAAATTGCCACGGCAAAAACAACTGCCCAATCAATCCAGTAAAAATTCATATGTTCTCCGTTAGATGTAAATGATTCAATAATTACCTGCAGTTGCACATCATAGAAAAATGCTGCGAGGAAATCCACATTAACTTTGGTTCCTCGCAGCGTTAATATTTTACGTTAAATTCCCAAATATTTTATTGGTGCGTACCGGCATCGTTTGTCCATGAGCAGGCATCGACACCGTGCTGTGTGTTCATACTATCACCAGCAGCATTGCTCCATGCATACCATCCGTTGCTGTTCCAATTTCTTGACCATATATATCCATCCGATTGCGGAATAAATACTGTTACGACACCTGTATCACGACTGGTCGCACCTGGGTCTCCACAATTTAGGCCTGCGCCACCAAGATTGGTTATATCAGTCCAACCCAAGCCTAACCATGCTTTATGCTTAAGCCTTCCGTCAGCTTCACGCCAGAAGACATCAAGAATATTTTTGTCTCTGGCACAGACGGCAGGAGAACCGATCATCGAATGGCCATGGTCATACCAACTGCCCCAACTGCCGTTATCATACGCTATCTGCACCAGAGTTCCATCGGTGCTTCTTGCAAATACATCGATTCGGCCGGGTCCCCATGATGTTGCTGCGGGATCCGATGCTATAGAGCCGCCGCGGTTGACCCAATCGCCCCAGCCGTCATCTACCGTCCACTTTTTATGAAGCAGATGGTTGTTCGTGTCGCGGGCAAAGAGGTCTATTCGGTCGCTATTCATAGCACAAGCGCTTGGGCCGCCAACTATGGAGTTGCCGTCAAACGCTACCCACGTATCACTCCAGCTGCCATTGTAAAACTTACGATATATTTGTCCGTCACCGCCCGTAACATAAAGGCTGATTTTCTCAGGCGATCTTGATATGGCGGCGGGATCGCCTACTGTCCCAACGTCAGGCTTGCCAAGATATTGCCAATTGCTCCAATCGTCATTGCCGATTTTGTGCTTGCAATTAATATTACCTTGTTGGCCTCCGCGTACGAAAATATCATGTCGAGTTTCTCTATCTAGTGCGTTTACGCCCAGATTGGCGCCGACTTCGCGGTTTTCTGAAGGGCTGTTAAGAATCTGTGCGTCGCCTCCGTTCTTTCGTACCATACAGGTTGAGCCGCCGCCGTCGAGGTTCATGGCATTGTGCGCTCCGAAATCTTTCATCCAATAAGACATATCCAGAATTGTCGCTCCCATGCTGTAGCCCGGCTGACGACCATCAACGACGCACATAATCAGAAAACGTCCATCCTGTGATATTCCAACGCTGGTGCGAGGGTCAGCAGTATCATTGGCTCCATAACAACCGCCATTGGTCAGGTGCCATGCATCGCCGGCGACAGCGGTGTAGACGCCGGATGGATTACCGCTTGCATCGACTATGCTCGCCTCGTTGTCGCTTGTGACACGCAACTGGATGGGATAGGACGACGAATGAGAAGAAATTACCGAGCCGGCTCTCATCAATAATCCATTAACATTGGCATGAACACCGTCAAGATTCACAAAGAAATTGGCGTTGATTGCTGCTTCAAGACTCTGACCCGTTAGGAACTGGGACGGGGTCTTCAAATCTGTTTCTCCTGTTGCATCGCCATTGGTATTTGTAGCCCGAAGGGATATATCCGGATTGTCAAGGTCGATTCGAATCGCATAGGCCCTCATCAGCCGGGGGGAAGTATCCGAGCCTGTCGCATACCAGACACCGTCATAAATGTAACTCCAATCGCTGATGACACGTGCTGCCGATGCAGTATCTGCCCAAACAGCAAACAGCGATAACAAAATCACAACCATTAGAAATGTTACTACTTTTTTCATAGAGCCTCCTTTAGTGCCTTTGGCACAAACTAAAAAGTTTACTCTGAGTCAGAACGCTCAGACTCATGACTTAAGGTGAGGACACAACTATGCAGAATAACTCGTGAGTAAATATTCATGGCCGCTACTGTAATGCAAAAGTATTTTGTGTCAATCAAAAAATCTAAATTATGTAAGACATAATTTGTGTAAATAGACCTGAATATCTTACCAAAAAGAGCGTATTTTCCCATATTGTTGGCTTGTAAGTCTTGAATTTACGGCAAATAAGCGAGGATAGTGGCGGCGGGTTATATTTGTTGTAATTAATTATTTTTAAAGGTGTTATGTAAAAATATTAATAGTTTTTGCCTGCCATTTTACGTAAACTGTCGAGCATTTCATAAAAATTGTCAAATGGCTGTATTTTTGCTTGACAAAAATATGTGCCATTGATACTATCTATATCGTAAAGATGTAAAAAAATTAAAAGGCTGGATGAGACGATGGCAGTTGATGCTTTTGAAAATCAGTGTGAAAAAGTTTACTCCGAAATCATACGCATGCTCCACAAGGAAGGTTGCCGTAACGGAGACCGAATTCCACCTGAAAGAGAATTCGTCGAGAGATTTCGAGTAAGCAGACCGACGGTAAGCAAGGCCTTAACGCGTCTTATTGCCGAAGGTGTGTTGTGTAAAGAAGCCGGTAAAAAAGGCACCTTTCTATCTTCGGCCAATGGCATAGACGCTACTCATAGGGACTCCGGTAAGTTTGCATCAGGCCATGTATCCAGCAAAGTCTTGAAATATGTAGTCCCCGGCAACTGGGGCAAGTTCCCGGTAAGCCATGGGGTTATGGAAGGGATATATTCGGTCGGCTCAAAACTTGGCTTTCATACCCAATTGGAGTTTGTTTCAGACGAATCTGATTGGGCCAATAAAATAGTTAAATCTGCGGGCTACGAATGTGTTGGTTTGGTTATATGGGGCTATGATTTCGAGCTAAGCGACAGCATTTACGAGACGCTGGATAATTCCGGCATAACCTATGTGTTTGTTGATTCCATGCCCGAAGGAAGAGATGTGCATTTCGTCGGAACTGACAATGTAAAAGGCGCAGGCAAAACGGTGGATTACCTCGTTTCGCTTGGCCATAAGAAAATATCTTATATAACAGAAGATGCCAGAAAGGGCAGTATAAGAGACCGTTTGACGGGTTTTATATCAGGTTTGATCAATCATGATATCGAGATTGGCCCTCGTTCGGTGATTAAGATCGACGAAAATGATGAGTCGTCATTTAATGAGCGGATTCGTTCGTTATTTGAGACTGATCCATCGCAGAGGCCCACGGCTGTTTTTGCAAGTCATGACAGATTTCTTGTCAAGTTATGTTCGTTTTTAAATGAACTTGGCATCAAATATCCCAATGATATTTCACTGGTGGGGTATGATGATATTGACATCAGTTCACGTATGCCGGTTCCATTGACTACTATTCACCAGGATTTTTACAAAATGGGTCAGATAGCCACTGAGATCATAGTGGACTCTTATTCCAAAAAAACCAATCAGAGACGCCAGAAAATTATGCTGGAACCGCAATTGGTCATACGTGAATCTGCAGCTTCAATTAAATAAAAACTTTAATGAAAAAAGGAATTGGCATGAAGAATCGAAAGAGAAGATTGGGGTTTACCTTAGTGGAACTGCTTGTGGTAATTTCAGTTATTGCAATGCTTCTGGCGATTTTAATGCCGGCATTAAGTAGCGCGAGAAATACAGCGAAAGTTGTCATGTGCTCCGCTAATATCAAACAACTGGGGTATCTTATTCCCGTATACCGTGCGGATAATGATAATGAGGTTCCTAAAATAGCTCAAAAGTATTACGAATTAGCCAAGTACGCTTATTTGTCGGCAGCCTTTAAAAATTATATACCGGAACTTCGAAATTGTCCGATGGACTTCACATTAGATTGGGTTCCAAGCCAGTATGAAACATACGCGACAAAATATGTGCCAAAATATTTTGTTTGTCCATTTGCAACGAGCGGCAAACCTAAAATCGACCGTCAAAGTGATGGTGCAATAGAACTGAATGGTCAAAGAGTAGGTCTCTATAAGAGAGTAGGCAGTGACGATAGCTATGTGACTGAAAAATTTAAGATAATAAAGGACACAATAACGACGCAGTCTGGCTGGTGGGGCGGGCACCCATTAGGCGAGCCGTATGGGTTGCCGGAATATGGAGTAATGAATTGGGTTAATCCACAAGATATAGGCAAAATTAAAACAAATGGCGGTACATCGCTTTGGACATGGGAAAATAGTATTAGACCTACGAAATGGGATGCAACTCAGGTTAAAAGTGTAGGCGCAGCAAGCCTTTCAGATGTTATTGTTCTGATGTGTGACCGTGGACAGCACTGCGGACGCGTTAGCCAAACAAATTCAATTAATAATTATGGGTCGCACAAAAAACAGGGTAAAGGCGGTACAAACGTTCTTTTCGGTGATCTTCATGCCGGATGGGTGAATGGTCATCGTATAGGTTGGTAATGGTAATAATAAGTCTTTTTGGAGTACAAGTGTATGAGTGAAGCAGGTGCAGTGAGATAAAGGGAATCGATAATAGGTGTGTTGCTTAAAGATGTCAGGACCCGGAAAGATTACTGCTAAATTTTAATACTTTTTTACGGAGGTGTGAGATGAAGAAGAAGTTAACAGTGTTTTTTTTAATGGCTTGCCTGATGGCAGGCACGGCGTTTGGAGTCGAGAATTACTGGACCGGCGCTGCCGGTGACGGTGACTGGATGACGGCAGGCAACTGGGGAAATGGAACCACGACACCGGTCGGGACACTGCCCGGGACAACAACGGATCGTGCCAACATTAATGTGGCAGGAGCAATTGTTAATATTTCTGCCAGTTCTTCCGCAAGTGCGCAGCAGCTTGATGTCGCTTACAGTAAAAATCCTATAACGCTGAATGTCTATGGAGAGTTGGACGTTGTAGTGAATTTCAGGGTCGGCGGCCAGACAGCTCTATCGAATGGCTTCATGAACGTCGATGGAGGAACTGTAACGGCCAATTACACAGGCGGCATAGCAGCAACAACCGGTGTTTGTTATGTAGGCCGCGCGGGACTTGGTACATTGACTATCACAAATGGTGGATTTGTTGACATCCATAACGCACTTTGGACATCGGGCCCGACTGCAACAGAGTCGGCAGGATATGGTAATATTTTTCTCGTTGATGGCACATTGCATGCCAATGGATGGAGAGCATATAACGCGACATCTACAACTGGTGTTGACGCTGCCAGAGGTGCACGTGACCGTTTCCAGATGGATATTACCGGCGGCAAGCTGCTTCTTAACAACGACCGTCTTACCCAGATGTATGATTTTGCCAATAGCGGCATACTTACCGGATACGGCGAAGCCGGTTATGGCGTCGGTCACAATCTCCAGATTCGACTTGTGGAAGCTTATGACCCATTTGATGGTACGTTTAAAACGATGACGGAAGTAACAGCGATTCCGGAGCCGGCGACTATAATGCTGCTTAGCATGGGTTCATTGATTCTTGTTAGAAGAAAAAAATAATTTCAATGCCGTGAGTTTCTGTGAGTAATACAAATAACATATTTTTTTGTATAACAGGCTTTGTTGCAGCTGACAGGGACGGAGTGTAACTGGATTTAATGTTGAATGATGTGGTCGGTCCATACGGGCCGACTCATCTTTAAAAGTGGTTTTGTAATGGAAGGGCGTAAAAATGAAAAAATTGTGCTTGGCAATAATGTTTGTAAGCAGTCTTTTTGCTTTTAACTGCCTGGGGCAAACATGGGACATTAAAGC
This sequence comes from Phycisphaerae bacterium, assembly GCA_041652575.1. Lineage (NCBI taxonomy): Bacteria > Pseudomonadati > Planctomycetota > Phycisphaerae > Phycisphaerae bacterium. The sequence goes on from JBAZHC010000009.1 coordinate 84,419, forward strand.
AGACTTCCCTGCTGCGTCAGGTTTTACAATTCCGTACAATGGCTGGACCATTGGCACAGAAATAGTGACATCTTCCCTCTATGCCGAAGGTGACTATGATTTCGATACTTTCTCGCAAGACATTTTTGATGCAAATGTGAACAAAGTGATATACAAGCTTGGCAGCAGCAGCTTAACGGCCGATCCTAATATTCATGCTTTTATCAATCGTTCGGCTTTGAATTTTGGTTCTTACACGGCAGTGCTTGCATACGGTTCGGATGGCTGCGTAGCTCTGAGGTCATATATTGATTCCAATGATCCACAACTTGTCACAGAGCGTTATGACAGCTATCTCCGCTGGACTGCGCCTGCGACAGGCAAGTACTATATTCAAATGGGCATTATGTTCAATTCTTACACAGTAAAGGTTACTTTCTCTATCAATGGCAAGCCATTGGAAGGATACCAGGACATTGAAAGTCTTATCGGCGTAAATGCACAAAGAATAAACTGGTTCCAGCCCAGTTACCAGCTTACCGCAGGCGATGTTGTTGAGATGCGTTTGCAGGCGGCAGGTACTGAAGCTGATTGGAAAACTTCCCGTGTTTTTGGCGTGATAGTTCCTGCACCTGAATATATTGTTCAGGATTCGTTTGAAGACCCGGCATTACCGGGCTGGGTAGGAGCGGTTGGCGGGGGCGTAGTTACCACCGATTATGTTCGCAGCGGAACTTACGCAGTTGAATTTCCATGGGGAAACGCCTCAGATTATCGTCGTATGACGCTCAAGCCGTTTGCGGGAGCTTCTGACGGCCGCGATCTTGAGCTGAAGATACGATTTTACGAGATGCCGACATATCTAACGCAATACAACGGCAACGTTTCTCCCGGCCTTACGGCAATCGATTCTAAAGGTTCTGTAATACGAGTGTCGGACACGAAAGGTGTGTATACGACAATACAAGTATTGGCATCCAATCACCAGTTGGCTTGGACCAGCCCATCTGCTGGCGGCGGCTGGAATTCTCCGCCAGCACCGTATGCTCGCGTTTGGGCGGAACCAGGCTGGAATGAATTCAGAGCGACCGTTAACAGCCAGGGCCATGTTACGATGTATATGAACGATATACCTGCCGCTTTCAATCCTTTAATGAACGGCTTTCGTGATATCATCATCGGCCAGTGGAAGGGTAAAGACTATGAAGGGCCTAACGTAAGGACTATATTTGACGATCTGGAGGTCAAGGCATTAGCACGCGATGAAGATAAAGTTGGGAGTCTGCCGGTCGAGGATCCTAATATAGTGAAATTAAATAATATTTTATTTTTGCCGGCCGATCTGGATAGAAATTACCGGGTTGAGTTTAAAGACCTTGCGATTATTGGTCAAAACTGGCTTGCTGAAAATGATACGGATTACGCAGTTGGCTCCGACATATTTTTTAATATGGAATATGGTAATTTAAGAGGTGCAGTGGATAACGGCGGCTGGGGCCGCAGTGGTGCTGGGTTTGTTACTCACAGCGTCTCCCGCAGCGGCAATGAGGCTTTGAGCATTCCCAAGGGAAGATACGGCCGTTTGTGGAGAGAGTTCTGGGCGTTCAACAATAACAATTGTACTGTAACAGCCTGGCTGTATTATCCTGCAAACACATATGTCGGACCGCTGGAAATCAATCTTCTGGAAGAGACTTATAGCGGCGACGCTCTTCTCCGTGTTTACGCGGGTTATGCGTACGACCCAGAAAATCCGGGTTTAGGCACCAACGTCGTGAAAACAACTCAGGGCGGTAGCGGGACCTGGGTCGATAGTACGGCAGTTGTAAATACCGGCTGGAATAAGGTGCAGTTTGTTCTTACACCGGAAAACGGAACCGATGTTTATTTCAATAATACCCTGATTCGTAATTTTACACCTGCTGAATTTCCCGGGACAAGTGTGATAATGATCGGCAAGGGTTATTACTACGATAATGTATTTCCTGATAAGGGAGTCATCATTTTCGATGACGTAAGTGTATTTAACAACGTCTCGGGCGTAGCCCAGGGCGATCCGGACGCGATATATCCTGCCGGAGAGTTTAATTTGGATGAACAGGTCGATTTTCTGGATATGGCTGAAATTGCCGGAGCCTGGCTGGAAGCATCGTTTTTGTCCATCAATCAATTTTAATTGAGTAATTGTTTTGACGTATTGAGCAGGGAGAATATATTAAATTCTCCCTGTTCTTCTTTGAGAACAGAATTGATGTGCAAAATATACATCATAGTGATTGCAATCCTGGTTTCTGAGTGTGTAAATGCTCACGTTATTTTTGATTTTAAAGACGATATGCAGGGCTGGTCACGCTATAACGACTCAATGATTCTTTCGCATGAAGACAATTGTCTTGTGGTGAGATATCAGGAGCCAGGCGGCGAATGGTATCCCATCATTCAGAGGCCTTCGCTAAGTTACGATGCTGCAGGACATGAAGAGATATCATTGAAAGTTACGGCGTATAAAATTCCTGCCGAGGGCATGCTATGCCGATTTCTTTACTGGAATTCAGACGGATACGGCGTCGGTTATTTTAATATCTATCCAGGTCAAAGCATAGTCCGTTTTAATGCATCTGAAGTTTACAACAGCGGACAATACTATGAAGGTACAATCAATAAGATCAGGTTCGATATGCCTAAGGCGCCTACATTAAGCTATTCCGACCTTAGCGAAGCGGAAATACGTATTGACTGGATTGCGGCTACCAATAACGACGAGTTTGTCGCCGCAGATGAGAAGGGGCAGTTCATAGTGGTTAATTTCTCCACTACCGGCCCAGTTGTAAATCAGGCTCTTTTTGACGATTTGAAAACAAAACTTCCGAATCATCCGCAGGCAAAGATAAAAGCGGGTGCAAGCCGTATGATTAGGTTAATGGAGAATCCTGACGCAACAAATGCTTTAACCGGACTTAGAATATTTTTAGAACTTGCAGAACTGAATAACGTGCCGATAGTAGTACAAATCGATATCGAAAACTGGTGGACGAACAGACAGGATTTGTGGAACTGGTGGGATTCGTCAATGTCCGGTTATAATCCGAATAATCGCAATAATGTCGAATGGTATGGCTGGGGATCGCAAAACGCTATCAAGATATCCTGGCGTAATTGGGGCAGTCTGCTGAGAGTCAAACCGGCCCCGAATCTTATGAGTCCTCAATATCGCGCCGAGGTTCATAGGTTATATGAGTTGGCGCTTCCGGTCATTGTGCAATGGTGGAATAATCTTCCAGCCGGAAAAAAGGATCTTTTTATAGGGCTCAAAGTCGGGTGGGAAAGTTCAATAGGTTTAAACAGCTTCTATTATCCGAACGGCAATTATTATTATGAAAACTGGCCTACTGATTCGTCTCATGATCCGACTTACAGCGTCAATGGTACGTTACCGCCGGCTTATGGCGTACAGCAGATAGGATATGCGGCGCTGACTTCTGCGGGAATCAAGACTTCAGGATCAATAACCGAATCTGACCTTGCACGCGTAACGGGAATGCACTTGACCGATCTTGCGATGAAAGCCAATGAATTGGGGATTCCGAGGGACAAGATATTTACTCATAGCTGGCATTTCAAAAACAGCGGCACGAATATGCTGGCCGCGGTTAATAATTATTCCAATCCCGGATGGTCATATTATACTAATAATAACAGCGGCATTCGAAATCTTGACGCAGATATAAATAACGCTATTAATAATTCCAACGCGTCCTGTTGGGCTGTGTCTGAAACTCTTTTTCAGGGTTCTGATACGACTTCAGCATGGCAGACTTTTTTCGAAAATAATCTGGATACAAGATGTAAATTCATAAATTTATTCAATTGGGACAATATAACAGAAAGCCAGGTAAGGCTTAACGCAATTAGAAATCTGCAGAACGAATACACGGAGTCTTTTTCATTGCAAAATGCTGTGGATTCGACAGCTGAAGGTGGCACCATAACCGTTCCCAGAGGTTATTATTATGAAAATATACAATGGCAGGGCAAATCGCTAACCATAGTCTCCGAAGACCAGAATGATTGGGATGTAGTATTTGATACGGTCATCGATGCCGGTAGTTTGGGCAGTGCTTTTGATATTCAAAATGCAGGGAAAACTGTGACCATAAAAGGAATTACCATAAAAAACGGCCAGGGAATAAATGGCGGGGCGATCAACTGCATAGGTGGCAATCTCAATATTGAAAACTGCCGGATATATGATTGCACTACCAGAGATTTCGGCGGCGGGTTATATCTTCAGGGTGCCGAAGTAAATATCAAAAATTGTCTGTTGTTCGACAATGTTTCAGTGTACGGCGGTGCGGTTTATGCCAGCAATAGCGATGTTAATATTATAAACTCTACATTTACAGGGAATCATACTACGAATAAGGGCACTGCAATCCGTGCTAACAGCGGAACAAATATCAAATTGCATAATTCAATTCTATGCAATAACCAGCCAGAGTTTTTATGCCAGGCAGGAATCAGGGATTCTGCTGCTGTGATCAATTTTTGCAATATTCAGAACGGCCAGTCCAGTATTTTGCTTGAGGGAGCCGGCAATCTGATGTGGGGTCCCGGCAATGTGGATAAAGATGCCGGTTTCGTCGATGCCGAGAAAGACGATTATCATTTGCGGTCAATTTCCGGCCGCAGCGTTACTTTCGGCACAGGTCTGCTGGCGGATGATTCCACAAGCCAGATGATCGACGCCGGATGCCCTGGCGATATTCCTGCTGATGAGCCTCTTTCCGTTGACAACAAAAGAATAGATATGGGATCATACGGGGGAACAAATGCGGCATCCGTAACTCCTGCCGGTTTTGGTCTATTATCGGATATTGATAATGACGGGTTGGTCAATTTTTCTGATTACGCGTTGCTGACCCAATTCTGGCTCTCTTCTGATGAAGATAGTATCTGTGTTGACCTGACAAGAGACGGACAGATAGATATTGAAGATATTGCTGAGACAGTTCAGGAATGGCTGGCCGTCAGCGGTGCGAACTGATAAAATAATTACATTATAGGATTTTAACAATATGAATGGCGGACAATAATGAATAATAAAGATTTGCAGGAACAAGTTATCAACGGGGTCGATGCGGAAAAAACGACGGCAAAGAAATACAAGATGTATCTGGCTATAAATACTCATTGGGATCGCGAGTACCGGTGGTCTTTTGTTGAGACACGCACAAGATTGGTTGAAGCTGTCGATATCCTGATAGACACAATGGAAAAAGATCCGCGTTTCGCATATTTCCATACCGATTCACAGGCCTCGTTTTTGGATGATTATCTTGAGGTTCGTCCGGAGAATACCGAACGTGTGAAAAAACTTGTAAAGGATGGCAGGCTGTTAACGGGCCCCTGGTACACATTGCCCGCAGAGTTTTTGGTGAGCGGAGAGGCATTGGTTCGCAATCTTCTCATGGGTCATAAAATAGCCGGCAACCTGGGTCGTGTGATGAAAACAGGTTATAATATTTTTTCATGGGGACAGGTTTCACAGCTTCCGCAGATATACCGTCAATTCGGCATGGATACAATAATGTTTTATCGAGGCATCGACCAGTCGAATATAGATAAGCTGGAATTCAAATGGAAAGCTCCTGATGGGAGCGAGGCGCTCGGTATTACATTCGGCTCATATCACAGGCTCAATTTTTGGGTTTATGTGTATCGGCCTTATAATGACCAGGGCGGACTCAATAGAGAAAAAATAGTCAATAATAATGGTTTTCTTTTTAATCTTTGCGATACGTACAGCAGCGATTTTAATCACTGGGTTATAAATCAACCGCAGTTGAAAAGTTTCAAAGACGCCAGGGCCGGCCTGGACACGCTTCTGGATACGGTAAAAGATAAGTCTTCCACTGAGAATCTTTTATTCCTGCAGGGATTCGATCAGGAAAATCCCGATCCTGCCGTTCCGGACCTTGTTGAAAAACTTAATCGCGACATTGATTTTGGGAAAATTGAAATAAGCGATCTTGGTACATATTTGAAAGAAGTTCGCCGCGGGCTAAATGAAAAAGGCCTTTACAATAAACTTAATGTGTTCCATGGCGAGATGTTAAATGTTGAAAGAAGCAGCGACCCATTCGCTCCGCTCTATATCGGAGTGTTTTCAGCAAGGATGCCGCTGAAGCAGCAGAATACGGATTGTGAGAATCGGCTTGAAAACTGGGCGGAACCCGCGGCAGTATGGGCTAATCTTCTTGGCAGAGAGTATCCGTGCAGAGTATTTGAATTGGCATGGCGTGAACTTTTGCAGAATCAACAGCATGACGGCATTGGCGGTTGTCACGTAGACAGGATTACGACAACTATGGAAGAAAGATACCGCAATGTCAAGGACCTTGCAGAGGTTATCACCAGGGACTCTCTCGTAAAAATAGTAACCGAAATTGATTATTCACAACTGGGCGAACAGGAAATTGGAGTTACGGTATTTAATCCATCAGCCGTTTCAAGGACCGAAGAAATAATCGCAGAAGTCGATATTCCTCATGAGTGGGGGCAGAGGTTTGTTTCCGGCGGTAAATATAAGAGGCCCCTGACGGTTTGGGTATATGACACGGCTGGTAATCGGGTGGAATCACAATTGCTTACCGTGGAGGATGATACCCGGTTTGCGTACCTCAAATATGGTTCTCATATCAGTTTTGATGTTGCACGCGTCAGGATAGCATTCAGTGCAGAGAATATACCGTCAATGGGATATGCCTGTTTTAAAGTGGTTCCTCAGCAGACAGCGGACCGTCCGGTCGAAACACTTTGTCCCGAAAAAAATGTGCTGGAAAATGATTTTATCCGTGCCGAGATTCGCGGCGATGGTACGCTGGAATTGCTCGATAAGGAAACCGGGCGTAAATACGACAGGCTGCATTATTTTGAGGATACCGGGGAAATGGGCGGGCCGCTTATTCATCATCAGCCTTATGGCAGCAGCATATATAATACTTTGGAACAGAACGCACAATGTTCTCTGGTTTTTTCAGGAAAACTTTATGCCACTTACAGGATTGAGAGACGCTGGGAATTACCCGAAGGTGTTGATGCTGAAATGAAGGTTTATGTGCCTCATGGAAATGAGTGGGTTGGCCAGGAGAGGGTAAAGAGGTCGCAGCGAAAAGAAATACTCAGTATTATTACGGATGTAACTTTGCGAAAGCACGGCAGGTGTCTCGAATTTGAAACAACAGTTCAGAATGCCATAAAAGATCATCGGCTGCGTGTTTGTTTTGACACAAATTTATCGAAGGCTCGCTATTGCTACGCTGATTCGCCTTTCGATGTTGTTAAAAGAGAAATCGCAATACCTGATTCAAGCGGATGGTACGAAGCAGCGGCCAGAACACTGCCGGCACATTCGTTTATCGATGTAAACGATGAAACTAACGGTATGGCTTTGTTGCAGACAGGCCTGCCGGAATACGAAGTGGTCGACAATAAGAAACGCACTATCGCACTTACTTTGCTGAGATGCTTTGGAACGGCAGGGAATAATTCTGAAACCTATGTTCCTCAGCCGCTTGCACAATGCCAGGGAAAGCATGTATTCAGATATGCGATAGTTTCTCATGCCGGTTCATGGCAGGAAGGTGATATCATTGGCATTGCCGAACACTTTAATGCTCCGATGAGAGTCGTTCAATGTACAAAACATCGGGGTGTATTACCACAGAGACATTCATTCTTCGCAATAGACAACCCTGATTTTATCGTGACAGCTCTGAAAAAAGCCGAACACAGCAGCGGTTATATTCTTCGCGGATACAATGCATCAGGCAAAAAGATAGTCGTAACGGTTAAGATTCCTAAAGTTATTCACCATGCCAGCAAGGTAGGGCTTGAAGAAAATTGGATAGATACGCTCGTAATAGACAAGGACAATACTATTAAAATAGATGTTATGGCGGGCGAAATATATTCTATTTTAATGGCCAGATAGTTGAAGAATGAGTTTAATAATTTAAGACGGGGTGACAGGATAAAATGAAAAGAAGGACCTTTTTAAAACAGTGCGTCACCGGCGCAGCAGCGCTAAGCGCTGGATATATTGTTAGTGCAATGGCCAGGCCGGAAAAAAGGCCCAACTTTATATTTATCCTTACTGATGATCAGCGGTGGGATGCAATGGGATTTATGGGTAAGTATCCCTGGCTCAAAACGCCTAACATAGATCGCATTCGGCAGGAAGGGATGCACTTTAAAAATGCCTTTGTAACTCATTCTATCTGTTCGCCGAGCAGAGCGAGTTTTCTTACCGGAACATATTCTCATATACATGGTGTAATTCAGAATGAGAGCAGAGATTATGATTTCAATAAAACTCCGTCTTTTGCGCAAATTCTCGAAAAACATGGCTACAATACAGCGTTTCTTGGTAAATGGCATCTGGCCTACGGGAACCAGCCTCGTCCTGGTTTTAAATACTGGTTTAGTTTTGACGCGCAAGGAGTATATGAAAATTGCGTTTTGAACGAAAATGGCCGTGAGTTTACCAGCAAGGGCTATATCACAGATGTTCTTAATGCCAAGACGGTTGATTATATAAAAGAACAGGATTCGGATACGCCATTTGCGTTGTACCTGTCCCATAAGGCCGTGCATCAGCCGTTTACACCGGCGCCGAGACATGCCAGTCAATATTCCGATGTGAAACTTCCTGAGCCGCCTAACTTTAATGAAGATATTCAAAGTAAGCCGGAGTGGCTGGCACATAGTGGTATGAAAGGTATATACAGAACTAAAACCCCCGGCAGCTATATCAAATTAGAAGAAAAAGGTCAGAAACCTTTCGATGGTCAAAAGAAAATTTATATAGATTACTATCGGGCCATTAGTGCGGTAGATGAAGGTATCGCAAATATATATGATACTCTTGAAACTAAGGGCATGCTGGACAACACCGTCATTATCTTCGCAGGGGATAACGGGTATTTCCTCGGTGAGCACAGCGGTCGTCTCGATAAGAGACTTATGTATGAAGAATCCCTTCGAATACCAGTAGTAATGCGTTATCCTAAAATGATAAAGAAAGGCTCTTCTACCGATGAAATGGTTTTGAATATAGACCTGGCTCCGACACTGCTCGACCTTGCAGGTATTAAAGTGCCATCATATATGCAGGGCCGGTCATGGAGACCTTTGTTCAATGGAACAGGCCGAAACTGGCGAAATGCATTCCTGTATGAATACTTTGTGGATTTGACTCCTGCTGTTCCTACAATGATAGGTGTGCGTACGAAGGAGTGGAAGCTTATTCATTACCCGGACATAAATGATATCGATGAATTATACGATTTGGTCAATGACCCATTTGAGAAAAAGAATCTTATCCTTGAGCCTGCATTTGAAAACAAAAAGAAAGAGCTTATGGATTTGATTGAAAAACTCAAGGATGAAACGGGTTACAATAAATCAGCATGGAAGGCGAATCCTGTAAATCATATACCAAAGCGGGCAGGTTCCGGCCTGGTAATGCAGTATGATTTTCATAAAATTAAAAATAATATTATTGAGGATTCATCTGGCCGTAATAATCACGCATTATTACTTTCCGCCGGAGCCGGAGAAAAAGACAAACTTCATTGCAGTGGAGGATGTATCGCTTCGGCGGTGTTCAATAATACCAAATTTGCAAGAGGACCCTTCGCATTTGATATTACATTCAAACCTGAGAGTGACGGGATAGTAGCCGCATGGGGCGACCAGAACAACGGCTTTGCTGTTTTTGTCGAAGAGGGTATGCCTGCATTTGCGTACCGTGCCAACGGGTCGTTATTTATTGTCGATGCCGACAGAAAATACACGGGCAAATTGGTCAGGGTTACAGGGTCGGTCTGCAACGGAAAGGCGCAATTATTTATTGACGGCAGAAAAGTTTCAGAACTGGCGGTCGGGCCTTTCTACTGGATGAATGAGCCGACCGGTAAAATACACCTCGGTTGTGATGAGCAGAAAGTACTTTCGGGAATCATGTCCGATGGATTTACAGGTTATGTTTCCCGGCTGCGTATGTACGACAATATGTTGACGTCTAAACAAATTTCACAGTTATAAACAGGATGCGGTGAATATGAAAAATTTTCAGAATAGACGTGATTTTCTCAAGAATTCAATCGCCGGTATTTCTTCACTTGCCTTTTTTGGGCCGTCACTGGCAGAGGCAATATCGAGCAGTGCTGGAAATCGCAAAAAAACCAATGTGATATTGATACTTACCGATGACCTTGGATGGAACGATGTGGGATGTTATGGTCAGGGCAGAATCAAAACTCCGAATATCGATAAGCTTGCCCGGCAGGGGATGCGGTTTACTAATGCACATGCTCCGACTTCTATTTGTACTCCCTCTCGCTTTGCCTTGCTTACAGGCAAATATTGCTGGCGAACGTCGCTAAAGAAAGGCGTGATTGGACATAAACCTCTGCTCATTGAGCCGGGAAGTATTACTTTGCCTTCGATTTTCAAACAATGCGGCTATCAGACAGCGTGTATAGGCAAATGGCATCTTGGTATGCGTGATAAGTCTACGGGGAAATTCGATCCGGATACGCATTATGTTCCGCCGATAAAGCCGGGACCGAACGATATAGGATTTGATTATTTCTTCGGCCTTCCGATTGGGCATTTCTATCCGCCCGGCATATATATGGAAAATGACAGCATTTATAAATATGACCCCAATGACCCACTCGTATTGGCGAAATCAAAGGAAGAACTGGAACATGGTGCCGAGGCGGCAAGATACAAAAAAGACCAGGTTATCGGAGACCTGACAAAAAAAGCGGTTGAGTATATCAGTAAAAACAAAGACGAACAATTCTTCCTCTATTTTGCACCAAGCTCTCCGCACGACCCATACGCTCCTTCACAAAAGTTCAAAGGTAAAAGTAAACTGGGAGACTATGGCGATTTTGTTATGGAAACTGACTGGGCTGTAGGGGAAATTATTAAATCGCTTGAGAAAAATAAAATTGATGATGAAACTTTGATAATTTTTACGAGTGACAATGGCGGCGAGAATGCGGCCAATGCTGCTTTAAAGGAATATAACTACAATCCCAATGGGAAATGGCGGGGCGACAAGGGCGACATCTATGAAGGCGCCCTGCGAATTCCGTTTATTGCCCGCTGGCCTGGTGTTATAAAAGCCGGACAAAAAAATGACCAGCTGCTTGGGTTTAATGATATGCTTGCAACTTTCGCCGCTATGCTCGGACGAGATATTCCCAGTGTCGCAGGCCCCGATAGTTACAATGTTTTTGATACTTTTAAGGGCAAACAAAACCTTTATCCCGAAAGAGGCCTGATATTGCACAGCCGGGGCGGACTGTATGCCATCATTGAAGGAGACTGGAAATACATTCATGGCCAGGGTAACGGTGAGCGTGTCAAAGGCGGGTATCCTGCTCCGGACCAGCCGGCACAGGGACAATTATTCGACCTTAAAAACGATCCATACGAATCCGCGGATATGTATTCGCAGCGCCCGGAGATTGTAAATAAGCTGCAAAATCTTTTAAAAGAGTATTATGTAAACGGAAAGTCACGATGAGGGCAAGGTTTGGTTTAACACAAGATTTTAATTACTCGGAAGGCTTAAAATGAAAAAAAATACATTATTTTTATTTGTTATTATGGCATTTTGTTCCGCTTTATTTGGTCAGGATTCCAATACCACAGAGGATATCAAATATTTGGCGTTCATGAGAACACCTGAAGATGTGTTCAATCAGCACCACCCTGAAACAATAAATATGGCGGGCTTTAAAGAGATTACCAGTCATTTTGCGGACTTGCCTGAGTCGCGGGTAAAACCGGGTATCGGCTTTATATTTTCATATTTGAAAACGGATATTGATACTGTACAGGTCGACCTTAAGAGATTTCTGGCTTTATCGATAAAGACCAATACTCCGGTGCTTGTAAAGCTTGACGGTGAGCAATGGTGGCAGAATCGTCCGGACCTGTGGAATTGGTGGGATCCTGAATTGCCAGGCTACGACCCGAATAACAGGAACAATGTCGAATGGCGATGGTGGGAACCGGAATATGCCTTGAAAATAGCATGGCGAAACTGGGGCAGGCAGTTGAGGGTTTTACCGCCTCCTAATTTGATGAGCCCGGCGTACAGAAAGGCCTGTCATGAGGCGATGGACCAATTGATGCCGATTGTTTTGGATTGGTATAAAGCATTGCCTGATGATAAAAAATATCTTTTCATCGGCCTTAATCTCGGCTGGGAAAGTTCGATTGGAATGAACGCATATTATTTCCCTAATGGAAACGACTTAATCGATGTGCCCGAAGTCAATGATCCGGTAAAACAATACGTACATGATGACGTATTGAGTCGCGGTTATGTGCAGATAGGTTATGCTGCGGTAAAATCTGCCGGAATCAGGACAAGCGGAGATATAAGTGAAGCCGATCTGGTAATGGTTGCGCAAATGCATATGGAAGATTTATGCAAACGCGCCTATGATTTCGGATTCCCGCGAGAAAAGATATTTTCACACGGAGTTGGAAATCCGAAAGGCGAAAAACTGTATGATGCCGCCGTCAATAGTTACTCCTGTCCCGGATGGAGTACGTATGATAAGCCTGATATGCCGGAATCAAATATTGGGATAAACAGGTGCTTAGATATGAGCGATGCCAAACAGTGGGCCGCTACCGAATGGCTGCTGCTGGCACCTCACGAAAAGGCTCTTTGGAAAAACGCATTCGAGAAAACGCTTAATTATCGAAATTGCAAATACCTTTGTGTGTTTAACTGGGAACTTGTCAGAAACAGCAATGAAGTAATCGAAGCCGCTCGTGAAGTCATAAAGGAAAATGCAATTAAATGATACGGGAATGTTTCCAATTGTATATGTTTGAAACGGGGCAGGTATTATGAAGTACTTGTTTCTGTTTGCAGTTTTATTTATGCCTTGTACGTTGCTGGCGATATCGGATGTCAATATCGGCAGCAAATATATAATGATAAGGAAAGATTTCAATCTCTCCAGGCCGGACTCCATAAGTGAAGCTAAATTCAATGAGATGATGGACCATTTTAAAGATGTATCCGGTCATGAAATTAAGGTGGGGATTAAATTTATAGTCTCTTATTTTAATACGGATGTAAATATAATTGCAAAATCACTTGAACGCATTTTGTTTTTTGCGGAAAAGACAAATACTCCCATATTCATTAAGCTCGACGGAGAGCAGTGGTGGCCAAAACGTCCAGACCTGTGGAATTGGTGGGACCCCAATAAGCCGGGCTATGACCCGAATAACCGCAGCAATGTCGAATGGCGATGGTGGGGATCTGAGTATGCGTTGAAAATCTGCTGGCGGAACTGGGGCAGACAACTTCGCGTTCTGCCGCCGCCGAATCTTATGAGTCCGAAGTACCGCAAAGCGTGTCATGAGGCGATGGATGTTTTGATGCCGATTATTTTGAACTGGTACGAATCTCTGCCTGAAGATAAAAAATTTCTTTTTGTCGGGTTGAACCTCGGCTGGGAAAGTTCAATCGGAATAAACGCATTTTATTATCCAAATGGAGACCGGTTATACGACCAGCCTGAAGAAAATGATCCGCAGTCAGGTGCGGTAAGAGCGGATGTACTGAGCCGTGGTGTTGTACAACAGGGTTATGCGGCAGTCAGTACGGCAGGCATTCGTCAATCCGGTGATATCACAGAAGAAGACCTGTACAGGGTTATTAAGATACACCTTGAAGACCTTTGTAAGTACGCTTTTGATTTTGGTTTCAGCAGAGATAAAATAATTTCTCACGGCTGGGGCAACGAAAGCGGCGAACTTATGTATGATGCGGCCGTGAATCAATACAGTTGCCCGGGATGGAGTGAATACTGGTATGTTGACGACCCGGGTCAGGATCAGGGCATAATGCGAAACGTGAAGATAAGCGATGCTCCATATTGGGGAGTCGTGGAATGGGTTCTGCCGCAGCCGTATGAAAAACAAAGATGGAAACAGGCAATCAGCAAAACTTTAAGTCTTCCCGGATGCAAAATGATAGGCATCTACTGGTGGTGGTTTTTTGATAAAAACGAAGAAATTCATGAAGCAATACGCGAAGTTTGTAACGAAAATTAATTAGGGAGATAATATGAATAGAGCTAATATGAATAGACGAAAGTTTTTGGTGCGTGTCACAGAAGGTCTGGCTGCCGTTGCATTTATGCCGTTAATAGCGGAAGCCTTTGATGGGAGCGGCGAGGGATATGCTCGCATCCTTGAACCTAATAAATTGATTACCGGTAAAAAAACCAGGGTTCTCCTTGAGATCACTGTCGGAAAGAATGGTATCCCAGTTGGCGGCGGAATATGGGTTGGTGTACATCACGCTGCGATTTGGAATCAGGATTACGGTTTCTGGTCCGATTTCCAGACGGATAATCCGAAAGGCAAAAAATATATCGGTGTAATTGGCAAACAAGCCGACAATTTTGAAAGCAAATGGTATAGTTGGGCGCCGCCACCTTTCCATAGAAAACCGGGCGGACCTCCTGCGCCGGATTGGTGCGGGTCGACCCCGCTTATCTTTCATCAGTGCATGAAGGCTAAAATAACAAATACGCCATTAAAGGCCGGTACAAAAATTCTTGTAACTATCGGCAACGAGGAATTCGGGGCGATTCCGCCGATTTGTACAGATAAAGACCATGAATTTTTCGTGGCGGTGGATTCTGATGCAGGCGGAATATATAAAGGTATCGGCGATTATCCCAAAATAGATTTGGTTGCTCAGGAAGCCGACCATTTTACAGGTTCGGCTCAAATGGTTCAGGAGGCAGGTAAAAAATTTGAACTGCTTGTGAAAGCGGAAGACAAGTATTTTAATACTGCCAGGGATTATAAAGGGACGGTTGATATTAAGGATGAGAACAACCGTCTATTGGCGTCAAATGTCAAATTAATTAATGGTATGGCACGGCTCAATATACGCATTGATGAACCGGGTGCTTATCGTTTGCGGTTTACTTCAAAACAGTTATCCGGGCGAAGTGAGCCGATACGTATTTTTGATAAGGCACCTGAATTACGGATTTATTTTGGCGATATGCACGGTCATACTCGCGTTTCGGACGGCTGCGGCACTCCGGATGAATATTATTCATTCGGCAGGGATGAGTCAAATCTCGATGTTTGCGCGTTAACAGATCACTGGCATAACGATTGGGAATTAATGAAGCAAATGGCAAAAAAATATTATAAACCAGGCCGCTTCGTTACTTTCCTTGCTGAAGAGTCAGGCACCAATCAGGACCATATAAATTTATATCATAAGACCTGTGATGCTCCTCCTATAAGTAAAAATCCGAAGAAAATTGAACAGTTTTATAAAATTGTTGAGAATGATTATTTAAGTAAAGGTTTAGATGTGATTGGCGGACCTCATCATTTTGCTTTCGATCGCGGGCAGGAGATTTACCCGTGGCAGTCATGGGATGAGCGTTTTATGAGATTTGCAGAAATCTTTTCAAACCATGGAACAAGTGAATATGCCGGCAACGACAAACCTTTACATACAACCAACACTAATAAAACTATGCAGGCTGGATTGGCTTTAGGCAAGCGGTTTGGGGTATTTGGTTCTTCTGATACTCATGTTTCTCGGCCGGGCAGATCGAATTACCTGATGTATGCAGGTTCATTGGGTGCCTTTCTGGCAAAAGATTTGACCCGTGAAAGTATATGGGATGCATGGTGGAATTACCGTGTTTACGCTGCAAGTTTTGACAGAATATATGTCGATTTCAAAATAAACGGCCAGATAATGGGTAGTCAGTTAAAGGCCGCTGATTCGTGCTCTATTGAATATGAAGTAATCGGTGCTGATGAAGACATCGAAGTGATATTACTGAAAGACAACCAGACCTGCAGAACAGATAAATCTGCAAACGGCATTGTCAAAGTTTCATTTGAAGACAGCGGCCTGGATATTAATCATTTCTATTATTTAAGAGCTGTTCAGAAAAATGGTCATAAAGCCTGGTCAACCCCGATATGGGTTGAACATAAAAAAGTGTAATTTTAGATTATGGCAAGAGGTAATATGAGATTATTAATAATGTTAAGTTTAGTTTTATCTGTCTCGTGCACATTGCAGGCGATGTCCGATTCGAATATTACCGATAAATATTTGTTGATTATGAAGGATTTTGATGTTTCGAGGCCTGCCAACATAAATGAAGGTAATTTTACTGATATGATGAGCCGTTTTCCGGACTCCTCCCATTCTCAGATTAAAATTGGCACGGCTGTGATTCTTTCCTATCTGAAAACGAATGTCAGCACTATTTCCAAATCACTGGAACGTATTTTGTTCTTCGCCGAAAAGACAAATACTCCAATAATGATTAAATTTGACGGTGAACAATGGTGGAATAACCGCCCGGATTTGTGGAACTGGTGGGATCCCAATAAGCCGGGCTATGATCCGAATAATCGCAGCAATGTCGAGTGGCGGTGGTGGGGGCCGGAATACGCGATGAAAATCTGCTGGCGAAACTGGGGAAGACAACTGCGAGTTCTGCCTCCTCCTAATCTGATGAGCCCGGCATATAGAAAAGCCTGCCATGACGCGATGGATGTTTTGATGCCGGTGATTCTTAACTGGTATAAAGCCTTGCCTGAAGAAAAGAAGTTTCTGTTTGCGGGTTTAAATTTGGGATGGGAAACTTCAATTGGCGTAAACGCTTATTATTATCCAAATGGCGATGAGCTAATGGACAAGCCGGAGAAGGATGATCCAATGGGGTTTGCAAGAGCCGATGTTTTGAGTCGAGGTGTTGTACAACAGGGATTTGCCGCTGTTAAGACTGCTGGTATTCGTCAGTCAGGAGATATTACTGAAGAAGATTTGTGCAAGGTTGTTCATATATACCTTGAAGATCTTTGTAAACGCGCCTATGATTTCGGATTTCCCAGAGACAAAATTATCACTCACGGCTGGGGCAATGAAAGCGGCGAACTTCTCTATGATGCTGCAGTAAACTCATACAGTTGTCCGGGCTGGAGTATTTACTGGTATGCACACGACCCAAACGAAGACAAAGGTGTAACAAGGAATATTCGAAAAAGTGACGCGCCTTATTGGGCCGCAGTTGAATGGTGGCTGCCAAGGCCGCATGAAACGAATATCTGGAAAGAAGCTATTGCCAAAACTCTCAATTATTCCGGCTGCAAGCTGATTTGCATTTACGGTTGGAAGGGAATTTCTACAAACGAACCTATCATAGAAGCAATTCGGCAAGTGAGTATTGGAAGCACACTGCCTGTAAAAAAATAAATTAACGGAGAATTTATGAAGTATTATTTATTTTTAATTTTAATATTGTTTATCCCGCAAATATCGTCGGCTATATCTGACACAAAATTCGATGAACAGTATGTAATGTTTATGATGCCAAAACCTGCAAATGTCAACGAAGCCAAGTTTTCGGAAGTGATAAATAATTTCCCAGGCTTGTCACAGGCTCGAGTCAAAATAGGCGTTATATTTATTTTTTCCTATCTCAGAGAGGATGTTAACGGTCTTGCCGAGTCGCTGAAAAATGTTTTGTCCTACTCTGAAAAAACAAACACTCCGGTCCTGATAAAATTTGACGGGGAACAGTGGTGGCAAAATCGTCCTGATTTATGGAACTGGTGGGATCCCAATAAGCCGGGCTACGATCCCAACAATCGCAATAATGTCGAATGGCGGTGGTGGGGGCCTGAATACGCGTTGAAGATTTGCTGGCGAAACTGGGGCAGTCAACTGCGTGTTCTGCCGCCTCCAAATCTGATGAGTCCGGCATATCGAAAAGCCTGCCATGAATCGATGGATATTTTAATGCCGGTGATTTTGAACTGGTACAAATCACTGCCTGAAGATAAAAAATACCTATTTGCCGGTTTGAATCTCGGATGGGAGAGTTCGATTGGAATTAATTCCTTTTATTATCCGAATGGGAATCAGTTGCGCGATAAACCGAAATCGGAAGACCCAACATCAGGTGCGGTCAGAGCGGATGTATTAAGCAGGGGAGTTGTGCAGCAGGGATTCGCAGCGGTCAAAACAGCGGGTATTCGCGATTCGGGAGATATTACCGAGGAAGACCTTTATAAAGTTGTCAAAATGCATCTCGAAGACATTTGTAAACGCGCCTATGACTTCGGATTCCCCAGAGGCAAAATTATTACTCACGGCTGGGGCAATGAAAACGGAGAATTGATGTATGATGCGGCAGTGAATCAATATAGTTGCCCCGGATGGAGTGAGTATTGGTACTCCAAAAACCCGGCGGAAAATGCGGGCATAATGCGAAATGTCCGGAAAAGTGACGCACCATACTGGGTGATAGCGGAATGGACTTTGCCGCAGCCGCGTGAAAAAGAACCGTGGAAACAGGCCGTCAGGACGGTACTTAACCTTCCCGGCTGTAAAATGTTGTGTGTTTACGGCTGGAGAGGAATCGCTGATAACAAGCCTGTTATCCAGGCGATACATGAGTTGTGCCTTGAAAGCGTACCTGCCGTTGCGGAAGATGCCAACAATAAATAGAAAGTATACAAAATGAATAAATTGTCTGGGAATAAGTTGTCGTTTGGCCTTAAATCGATGTATGCCACTGGTGCGATATCGGATGTCATCATGGCGAATATTATCTCAACTCTGGCATTTCCGCTCTATGTAACCGGACTGGGAATCAGCCCGATACTAATCGGTTATGCTCTTTCAATTCCGCGGCTATGGGATGCGGTCACCGACCCAGTGATGGGCAATATTTCAGATAATACGAGACTACGATGGGGGCGGCGCAGACCATATATGTTCATTGGAGCAATACTCGGAGGACTTTTGTGTGCATTGCTCTGGATGCCGCCGAGTTCTCTGAGTGAGACAGGAATATTCATATATTTTCTCGTGACCTCCATATTATTTTTTACAGCTTATACGATATATTCCGTGCCGTTCAATGCGCTTGGATATGAAATGTCCGACGACTATGACGAGCGAACCAGCATAATGTCTTACAAAACTTTTTTTATGAATGCCGGTGCGGCTTTTATCCTGCCGAGCATTTTATGGCTCTGTATGCGGCCGCAGTTCGGAAACAATCTTGTTGAGGGAGCTCGTGTCGTCGGTGTTTTATTCGGAGGACTAATCGCGGTCTTCGGAATACTTTCTGCCATTTTTTCCCGTGAAAAAGTGCACAATCAGAATAAGATTAATATTTCATTGGCGTTAAAATACACCTTCTCTAATAAGACTTTCCTGCTTTTATCGATGATAGTAGTCAGTGTTTTGGTGGGAGTATTGGCGGTGTTCCCCCTGGTGTATTTTATTAACCTTTCTTACATTTCCCCGAATGACCATGACCGTACTGCCGCATCGTGGTTTTTGTATCAGACGGTCTACGGCGTGATGGGAATATTAGGCGTGCCTGTCATTAATTATCTGGGGCAGCGGTTTGGGAAAAAACCGGTCCTTTTAGCGGGTTTAGTAATTGTTTCCTTGATGTTTCCGGCCAGTTGGTTTTTGTTCGACCCGAAACATCCATGGCTGCAGCTTATTTTTGCCGCACTGGTTTCGCCCGGCCTTTCTTTTGTATGGGTATTGACTTCGTCAATGATGGCGGATGTCTGCGACCTTGACGAGTTGAAGACGGGATTACGCAGGGAAGGAGCATACGGTTCGATTTTTACACTGTTAGTCAAGATAGGTGTGTCCATCGTTATGTTGATGAGCGGTTATGTACTTGCAATCGCCGGATATGACCAGAAAGTGTCTCAGCAGATGCCGGAAGCTGTATATAACCTGCGGCTATTTTTCGTGTTCCTGCCGATGGTATTCATGGTGGCCGCAATTGCTCTCACATTCTTATATCCTCTTTCGAAAACAAAGATGGAACAGATTCGTCTGCAGTTGAACAGTACAAAGCAGAATGATTAGAATATACAACCTGTTTATTTGGAGATTTTATGACGCCAAAGAAAAGAATACTGGCTATTCTTAATAATGAGCCGGTTGACCGGATACCAGTGGATTTATGGTACACAGATGAAGTTGCCGCTTCACTAAAAGAGTATTTTAATGTCGCAGACGATTTTGAATTATACCGTGCAATGAACCTTGACAAAATTGTGTGGCTGTTTCCCGGTTATAAAAGTCCCGCCGCCGATAAATTTACCGGCTCACAGGTAGGTGCCCAGGCCGTGGGAGAACGCACCACATGGGGCGTTCCCTTAAAACCCATTCAATCCGGAAAAGCCGTCTATCACGAATTCGGGACGCCGCCGTTGAAGGAATATGACTCTGCCGAAATGCTGGACAGGTACGAATTCTGGCCTGACCCGGACTGTTTCGATTACCAGGGTTCACTCGAAACAGCGAAAAAAGTTTCGCCCAGTTATGTGACTATCGGACCGTGGATTTCCTTCTTTGAGGTTTATTGTCAGATGCGGGGACTGGAACAGTCATTGATGGACCTTTTGACGAACGAGTCTCTTGCCGTCGCAATCCTTGACCGTATAGAAGATTGCCAGACAAAAATGCTGAAAAAATATCTGCAGGTTCTCGGCGACCATCTCGATTTGGTATTTATCAGTGACGATATGGGCATGCAGCAAAGCCTTCTAATATCTCCTGCAATCTGGAAAACATTCTTTCAGGAGCGTATGAAACGCTGGTGCGGCCTGATTCATTCATACGACAAAAAAGTATTTTATCATTCCGATGGTGCCGTGGAACCTCTAATTCCGTTCTTACTGGATTGCGGCATAGATGTGCTTAATCCCATACAGCACGCCTGCCCCGGAATGGATACGGCCGAACTGAAAAAGAAATACGGCAGCCGTGTCGTGTTTCATGGCGGCATCGATAATCAGTCGGTTTTGCCGTTTGGCAGGCCGCAGGATGTGCGTAATGAAACGCGAAATTGTCTCGATACACTCGCCTCCGACGGCAGGGGGTATATTGTTTGCAGTTGCCATAATGTGCAGGCCGGAACACCCGTGGAAAATATTATCGCAATGGTTGAAACCGTTACAAAAGGTTGAAGAAATTTTTGGACTGACTGAAGTAGAATATTACAGGAGTAAAATATGTGCAAAATAATCATCATAAACTCGTTATTGTTCGTGAGTATTCTTCTGATTGCGGCAAATGCTCAGGCCGCCACCGCCGAATATACTAATCCCTTGGCGGTTAAAATTGCCGACCCTGCAATTTTAAAAACATCAAATGGCAACTACACATACTATTTAGCGGGTACCGGGACCGAACGATATGTCTCGAATGATATGGTAAATTGGATCAGAACCGGGGACTATATCAATCTGACGCCCTATTTGACCTATACTAATCTATGGGCTTCGGAACTGGTGGAAAAAGATGGCCATTTCTATTTTTATTTTTGCACACCTGTGGATTCTCTTGGCAAGCGTGCAATCTTTGTCGCTGATGCCAATTCACCGGATGGTGTTTTTTCCCCATTGCCTGTACCGGTTGGCGGTGTCTGGCAGCCTGTCCTCGAACTTCCAAATAATGTCAGCATCATTGATCCGCATGTGTTTATTGATGACGATGGTACGCCATATATGTTCCTGACCCGTGACCTGGCCAGGAGCGGACAGGCGTGTAAAATCGATGTAGTTAAACTCAAACAGAATATGTATGAAACAGATGGTACTAAATATTTTCTTTTGCAGCCTTCACAAACTTGGGAAAATACCTGGCAGGAGGGCGTATCTGTTATCAAACACAACGGCACCTATTACTTGACGTGGTCGTCTCAGTACTGGGGAGGCCACATGTATGCTGTAGGCTATGCGACGGCTTCCAATCCTATAGGGCCTTATACGAAATCTTCCTACAATCCTTTGTTAAAGCAATGGCTCACCTATCCGCAGTATACAAACCCGAATCCTACAATCCTGATCCGAACCAAATTGACCCGAACAATATCGGTTATTCCAGTCCCGGACATAACGGTTTCGCCCTGTCTCCCGATGGCAATGAATTATTCATTTGCTATCACACGAAAATCGGGACGAAATTTGAAGGTCAGCGTCAAATGAATATCGACCGTGTCATATTTACTCCGGAGTCGGGCAGACCGGACCGGATGGAAATCGACCAGGTTGGGAATAGAGCTCCGACCCGTCAGCCCAGGCCTTATCCTTCCGGTTCGGCATATCCTTACAGTGCTGAGACGGATGAATTTACAGGCGATACCCTTGACCGCTCCATCTGGTCGAATGCATGGGCAGAAGATAATTATTTGTGGTCTGTTATAGATGGTAAACTGAAGGTTACCATGTCCAATGGCGATATCCTGGGCGAAAATACCAATATAAAAAATATTTTTCTGCAAAAAGCGCCTGCCGGCGACTGGCACATTACCACCAAAGTTACTATGATACCTCTAACTGCTGCGTATACAGAACAGGCATTTATAATAGTATGGCAGGATACCAATAATTATGTCATGCTTCGGGCCACACAGTGGACCTTTCCCGATGGCGGAGTGTTGCCGCTTCTGCATGCCATAAGTGAAAAAAAAGTACAGACAACTTCCTACGGTGAAATATATACAGTTCCCAATACTTTTTACTTACAGATACGAAAAACCTGCGGCAAATATTATAGTTTCCTCTTCAGTTCTGATGGTCAGAACTGGCAGGAATTCGGTCCCACGTTCGAGTCCGACCTGAGCGATATATATGTGGGAATTGGAGCCAATAAGGGCGGCCCTGTATCGGAAAATTACAGGGCAGAGTTTGATTTTTTCAGCATCGAAAGACAGCCTGACTTAAATAAAGACGGTACTGTAAATTTTCAGGACCTTCAGACTATCGCCGCAGAATGGTTTAGTGATGATTGTTTCCCAAAACCACTGGGTGATTTGGATAATAATTGTACCGTTGATATGAGTGACTTTGCCGAATTCACTTTAAAATGGTTAACATATAGTCCGTGTAATTAACTTAAATAGCTGCGATGAAAAGACGTGAATTTTTAAAAGCCGCCGGTGCCGGAGCACTGCTTGTAACAATGGGAGATTTGCCGGCCTTTGGTAAACAAACGCCCCAAAGGCCGAATGTGATTCTCTGCATGGCTGACGACCAGGGATGGGGCGATATGGGCTACAATGGTCATCCTGTTCTCAAAACTCCTAATTTTGATGAAATGGCTGCCGCATCACTGCGGTTTGACAGGTTCTACGCCGCCTCGCCGGTTTGTTCCCCTACACGCGGGAGTGTAATGACCGGCCGTCATCCGAATAGATTCGGATGTTTTACCTGGGGCTGTAATCTTCGACCTCAGGAAATTACAATCGCTGAAACGCTGAAATCCGCAGGTTATGTAACCGGCCATTTCGGGAAATGGCATCTCGGTTCAGTTTTAAAAAACAGTTCCGTCAATCCGGGCAGCAGCGGCTTTGATGAATGGGTATCGGCGCCGAATTATTTCGATAATGACCCAATTCTCAGCAAAAAAGGTACCGCCGTTCAGTACACCGGCGAAAGTTCAATGGTGACGGTAGAGGTTGCCCTTGAATTCATTCGCAAACATGCCGGCTCGCCCCGGCCGTTCCTTGCGGTTATTTGGTTCGGCTCTCCTCACAATCCTCATGAAGCCTCTGAACAGGACCGTGCTGTATATAAAGATCAACGTGATAAATTGCAGAATTTCTACGGTGAAATCACAGGCATGGACCGTGCCATGGGTAAACTTCGACAGGAACTGCGAACGCTCGGTATTCATCAAAACACGATGCTCTGGTACTGCAGCGATAACGGCGGTCTAAAAGTCAGCAGAACGGGAGGACGGGGTCATAAAGCTGACATATATGAAGGAGGTCTTCGTGTTCCTGCCTTGCTTGAATGGCCCGCGCAAATCGGTTCGCCGCGAAATACGAATACTCCCTGCGATACCAGTGATATTTACCCGACGATTGCGGAACTTGCCGGGGCCAAACTGAATAAAAAATTACCGCTCGATGGAATCAGTCTTGTTCCGTTAATTAATAATAAAATGAACGTACGGCCCAGCCCGATAGGTTTTTGGCGTTATCCGGCCGAAGGTTTGGTTATTTCAAGCACAGATGAAATGGCGGCACTTTTGGATGCGCAAAAAGCCGGTAAAGAAGTAAAAGATTCACCTGCGAATTTTAATGCCGGCATAATCTCAAAAAAGTATTCCGACAATTCCTTTCCGGGCCACGCCGCATGGCTTGATTGGCCGTGGAAACTTCACAGGATTGAGACTCCGCAGGGCGTAAAAATGGAATTATATGATATTGCGAAGGACCCGCGGGAAAGCAGCAATTTGTTATCGCAACAGCCGAAACGCACAAAAAAAATGGAATTCGAACTCGAACGATGGATGAAATCCGTTGTTCGAAGTCTTAATGGCGAAGATTACAAATAATTTATAAACCGGATAATTAATGAACCGAAGAGATTTTTTGAAAGCTGTGAGTGTTGGAACTGTTTCGCTGACGGTTTCAGGGTCGTGCAGTGCCTTCAAAGCTTCTCCTCAAAAAGCGATAAGTAAAAGGCCCAATATACTTTTCTGCATTGCGGATGACCAGTCGTGGCTGCACGCAGGAGCTTATGGCGATAAGGTTGTGCAAACACCGAATTTCGACCGGATTGCGAAAGAGGGTGTGCTTTTTACGCATTCATTCTGTTCCTCGCCTTCCTGTACGCCTTCACGGGCGGCGGTTCTGACCGGCCAGGAAATATGGCGATTGGAACAGGGCGCGATGCTGAAAGGAACATTGTCCAGGGACAAGTTTAAGGTTTATACATCGCTTTTGGAAGAGGCGGGTTACCATGTCGGTTTTACAGGCAAAGGCTGGGCGCCGGGCAGTACAAGGGCCGGCGGCTGGGGCGACCGTAACCCGGCCGGCAAACAATACAATAGTAAAACCACTGTTTCTCCTTCCAATGGGATAGGAAAATTGGACTATGCGGCAAATTTTGATAGTTTTCTCGGCTGTCGAGAAGACAAACAGCCGTTCTGTTTCTGGTTCGGCCCAAAGGAGCCTCACCGAGATTACGAAAAAGGTTCCGGTTTAAAATCCGGCAAAAAACTGAAGGATGCCTCTGTACCGAAATCATTGCCCGATGTCACTGAAATACGCAGCGACATTCTGGATTATTATATGGAAATCGAGTGGTACGATAAACATCTCGGACAAATGCTTAAGATTCTGAAAGATAAAGGCGAGCTTGATAACACACTCATTGTGGCGACATCGGACAATGGTATGCCTTTCCCTCGCGCAAAGGCCAATCTTTATGACCTTGGCGTTCGTATGCCGCTTGCTGTACGCTGGGCCGAAAATGTCAGAGGCGGTCGTGTCGTAGATGATTTCATAAGTCATACTGACTTTGCGCCTACGTTTCTTGCTGCTGCCGGCTTGCAAATCCCTGTCGAGATGACAGGCCGCAGCTTCATGGATATTTTATTATCAACCAAGAAAGGTAGAGTGGATTCAAAGCGGGATTTTGTATGTACCGCGACGGAACGTCACAGTATGTGCAGGCCCAAAGGAGAGGGTTATCCTATACGGGCAATAAGAGACCATCGCTGGCTTTATATCCATAATTATGAACCTGATCGCTGGCCGGCGGGCGATCCGGAGAATTTCGGAGACTGCGACAATGGGCCGACCAAGGCGTATATGGTTGAGCATAAAAATGTTCCTGAAGTGATGCCTTTGTTTCAAAAGGCATTTGCCAAAAGGCCTGCTGAAGAGCTGTACGATACCGAAAATGACCCGGACCAGCTTAATAATCTTGCGGATAAACCTGCTTTTGCTGAAACAAAAAAAAAGATTCGACAGAAGCTTTATCAATATCAGCAAAAAACCAAAGACCCGCGGGCAGAAGGCAAAAGTCCATGGGATGGTTTTGATGCGGTGGAAGAAGCGAATGAATAAAACGATTATTATTCTGTTTAGTATTTTATTATGTCTGGATGGCCCGGTCTTTGCCGGGTCGTCGGGAACCGGCATAGAATGGGTATGCGGCAAATATCCTGAACGCGTTGTTAACCTTTTTAAAAATCTTGATTTGACAAAAGATGGAATAGAACAGGTTGCCGCCGCGGTGAAGAAAAACGATTTGCCTGCTGCCTGTAATGCGCTTATTGAATATTATAAAAAATGCGATTCAGGCGGCTGGCTCAGAAAACAACTACCCAAAACCGACGCCGGCACGATTCAACAGGCACAGGAAATTATCGATGATACTATTACATCCCAAACAGTTCGCGCCAAAGTTCCGAGATTGAATAACGGCGGCCTCGACTGGACTTATAACGGCCCTGATAACGATAAGGAATGGGCATGGTTCCTGAATCGCCATTATCACCTTGAAACATTATTAGATGCATATCTGCAAACCGGTAATGCCGTTTATGCCCGTTGTATAGATGAACATATCCGCGATTGGGCGGCCTCAAGTCCGTATCCCGGCGTCAAAAGTAACACGCCGCAGTGGCGAGGCCTTGAGGTGTATTGGAGACTCCGTCACTGGAGCCGGATTTTTTACGCACTGCAGGATTCCAATGAATTTACCCCGGCGGCCCGTATTTTGATGCTTTCGAGCATTCCTGAACACGCCCACTACCTGCGGAATTTTCACGCGGCTGGCGGCAACTGGATTACAATGGAGATGTCTGGCCTGGCTATCGCCACAGTATGTTGGCCGGAGTTTAAAAATTCCCCCGACTGGCTCGACTATGGAATTGCCAAAATGTCGTCGCAAATTTCCACTCAGGTCTATCCCGATGGAGTCCAAAAAGAACTGACCGGTCATTATCATCTGGCTTCATTGCAGGATGGCTTCCAGCTTTTTGCCGATTTAGTAAGCCATTCCAAAAAGACAGTACCTGCTGAATATAATCAGCGTCTTGAGCAAATGTGGAACTATGTGGCCTGTTCAATGCGGCCTGATGGTTATGGTCTGCTTAATAACGATTCGGACAGAGATTTCAACAGGGATATAGTACTCAAATACGCCGAAATTTTAAATCGGCCGGATTGGCAATGGATTGCCTCTAACGGTAAGCTTGGCAAAGTACCGGCAGGGCAGCCTTCGATTGTTTTCCCATGGGCAGGCCAGCTTATAATGCGCAACAGCTATGCCGCTGATGCTCAATGGGCGTTTTTCGATTTCGGACAATTGGGAACTGGAGGCCACTTTCATGATGACAAACTCCACCTCTCTGTTGCTGCTTTCGGCAGGGATATTCTTGTTGATAGCGGCCGATACGCTTACCGCCTCAGCCCAGCCCGCAATTATGTTGTCAGCAC
The DNA here is from genome assembly GCA_041652575.1 of Phycisphaerae bacterium. Lineage (NCBI taxonomy): Bacteria > Pseudomonadati > Planctomycetota > Phycisphaerae > Phycisphaerae bacterium. The sequence goes on from JBAZHC010000009.1 coordinate 111,790, forward strand.
AGCCGCTCACAATACTATTCTTATTGACAGCCGGGGTCAGAAACATTGTGAACGTGAAACCAGGGTGGTAAAAGATAACGTTCTGATAAGCAAAGACTATGATTACGCGCGAGGCATTTTTGACAGTGGCTACGTTAATATCGAAGGTCAGGTCTCGCACACTCGCGCAGTTGTTTATCTAAGAAATAATTGCTGGATTGTCGTGGACAGGATTGATACGGACCGGCCGCGAAATATTCAGGCGTTGTGGCACTGGCATCCGGAATGTACGGTTAAGATTGAAGATGACTCTTCCACGGTTTCCGTGGATACTGATAAAGGCAACCTTCGCATTGTGCCCATAAGTAAGCTTAACTGGAAAACGGATTTGGTCAAAGGCCGCGGCGAACCGAATATGCAGGGTTGGTACAGCAGAGAATATAATCAATTCGTTCCCTCAATAGTGTCGATATACTCAGCAGGAATCGAAAAGACTTCTGTCTTTGCATGGCTGCTCGTTCCTGCAATGGGTAAAGTTCCGATGGCGGAAGGTAAAATTATTTCTGTCGAAGATGACAGTGTGGTACTGGAAATTGCCTCCGATGATAAAGTTCCGATGGAATTAAAAATTCCGCTTGCCGGTCTGCTTACAGTAGAAATAAAATCGTAATGTTAGATAAATTGGAAACAGGAAAGTTATTATGTTGAATCGTCGTGATTTTTTACATGCAGGTACACTTTGTGCGGCATCTTTTGTTATTGGGTGCCGACAACCGCAATTTCTTAAATCTTCAAACAAAAATCCACCAAATATTCTTTTTATAATGGCCGACGACCATGCTATCGGGGCGATGAGTTGTTATGGCAGCCGAATCAACACAACTCCTAATATCGATCGTCTGGCAAACGAAGGAATGCGATTTCAAAACTGCTTCTGCACTAATTCGATATGCGCTCCAAGCCGTGCGGTTATTCTGACCGGCAAATATAGCCACATTAATGGCAAGATTGACAATATGGCTCCTTTTGACGGAACCCAGCAAACATGCCCCAAATTGCTCCGTAAGGCAGGCTATGAGACTGCAATGATTGGTAAATGGCATTTGGAAAGCGATCCTACCGGTTTTGATCATTGGGAGATTCTTCCGGGTCAGGGGTTCTATTATAATCCCGTCTTTCGCCAAATGGATGGCTCACGTAAACGCTATCAAGGCTACTGTACCGATCTTATCGCGGATTTCTCGATAGATTGGCTTGAGCAGCGCCGAGATAAAAGCAAACCATTTTTACTGATTAGCCAGCATAAAGCTCCTCATCGCTGCTGGTCGCCGCCTGCCCGTTATTTCGATAAATACAAAGAAGGAACGATTCCGGAACCTGCTACATTGTTTGACGATCATTCCGGCCGTTCAAAAGCGTCATCGCAAAGCGAAATGTCTATAAGAAAACATTTCAGTTGGTCGCACGATATGAAATTCAAAGGTGAAAATCTGTTTCCGGAATATTTCACATCTGATTTGCAGCATACGGAATACAACCGAATGACGCTGAAGGAGAAAAAACAATGGGACGATTGGTACGAGCCAAGAAATCAGGAATTTATTGCGCAGATGAAGGCCGGCAAATTGAGCGAAAAAGATATTGTTCGCTGGAAGTATCAGCGTTATATGCACGATTATCTGGGGAGCATTGCCGCAGTTGATGATAGTGTCGGACGAATGCTGGATTACCTGGATAAAAATGGATTGGCGGATAACACCATCGTTGTTTATACATCCGATCAGGGGTTTTTCCTGGGCGATCACGGCTGGTTCGACAAACGGTTTATGTATGAGGAATCATTACGAATGCCGCTGCTGATGCGCTGGCCGAAAAAGATAAAAGCCGCCGCTGTCTCGCAGGAGATAGTTCTGAACCTGGACTTTGCCTCCACTTTTCTTAATGCGGCACACACGGCAATCCCTCAGGATATTCAGGGGCAGAGCATTGTCCCGATTCTTGAAGGCCATCATCCATCCGACTGGCGCAATGCTATGTATTATCATTTTTATGATTTTCCGGCCATTCATCAGGTCAAACGCCATTACGGAATACGTACCGAACGCTATAAGCTGATTCATTTCTACTACGACGTAGATGTCTGGGAACTATACGATTTGCAAACAGATCCTGATGAACTCAAAAATCTCTATGATGATCCTGAATACGGCGATATTGTAAAACGGCTCAAAAACCAATTGGAACAATTGAGAACACATTATGGCGACAGCGATGAGTTGAACCAAAAGTTTTTGCCGAAAACATAAAAAAATTAATATTAGGATAAAAATATGTATAACTATCTGAACTTTGCAGTGCGGCGTCTTTTCTGTTTCACAGGTCTGTGCCTGATATCATTCACCCTATATGCTAATGCTCAGGACATCATAAATCCTTTTGAACAGGCCGGCGACTGGCATAAAGCCGCTCTCCACGTCCATACGTCAACCAGTGTCGGCGATGTTAATGTTGCAATACGTATTGCGCAATACCGTGCAAAGGGTTTTGATGTGGTTTTTGTTACCGACAAAACAAAGACAAACGACTTGAGCGGATTTAACAATAAAAAATTTCTTGCCATTAACGGGCTGGAACTTACCACCACTGCATCGCCGTGCCATTTTTTATGCCTGAATACCCCGCGTAGTCTGAAACTGGCAGATAATATTCCCGGCCAGCAGCTTATCAATGAAGTTAAACGCTCCGGCGGAGAAGTAATTATCGCTCATCCATATTGGAATAATATCACATTGCAGCGGCTTCTTGAACTTCAGGATTATATTGGAATTGAGGTTTACAACGCTGTCTGTGACAAAAGCAACGCAAGAGGCTACGGTAATGTTCATTGGGACCAGCTTCTTAACCAGAAACGCTATCTGCCTGCTATCGCGGTTGATGATACGCACAAAGACGGAAGTATCCTTGCTCTCGGATGGATTATGATTAAAACCAAAGAACTTACTGCGGAATCTGTTATGAATTCACTGCGCAGCGGTTGTTATTACGCATCCTGCGGCCCGACTATCGAAGATTTCAAAATTGAAAATGGTTTTGTGAATATTAAATGTTCACCGGCTGTGCAAATTAATTTCTTTGCGAGTGCGCATCTTGGTCGCGTTATCCGCCCAAAAGATGGTAATTCACTTACTGAGGCCCAGTGGAAATTTTCACCAAACTGTGGTTTTGTAAGGGCGGAGGTAATTGATGCGCAAGGCAACCATGCATGGACAAACCCTATTGTAATAAAAGCAACTGACAATCAGGCAGGCATACAGAAAAAAAATAAAACTGTTAAAAATCGGAAGCGAGGTAATAATGCTCAGCAAAACAAGTAAACTAATTCTATTCTATATATGTATTTTGAATACATCGGCACATTGTGTGACAATCGGCTCATGGGTTCCGCTTTTCAAAGGTGTTGACCGTGCGACAGGCAGCTCCGATGGGGTCCCCAGGCCGGAAATAGTCAACGCCATTCGCATTGACCTCTATGACCCCAATATACGTTTTATAGCAACACCCTCGAACGGTGCCGCTTCAAGAGAAACTAACACTCAAACAGGCCTGCAGTTTATGATTTCTTCGCAGGCACAGATAGGACTTAATACCAGTTTCTTTAATCCGGTCGGCGAATCGACTGCTGATCTTGATGGTTTTGCCATGAGTGAGGGACAAATTGTATCCCAACTGGAAAACCTGGCATCTCGCCTCGGAGTCAGCCCCGGCACATTAATGATTACTCCTGCTAATGTTGCTCATTTTCAGGTGACTTTGCCTACAACGAATCTGACTGGCTGTTGGACTGCTGTTGAATCATGGCCGTATTTCCTCAAAAATAATACCAATTCCGGCGATGCCGCCTGTGCAGCAGAACCTCGAACCGCCATTGGCATAACGCAAAACAACAGGTATCTTATCATAATCACCATAGACGGACGACAGACCGGCATTAGTGAAGGGGGAACGTTATGGGAAGCGGCTCAGTGGCTCAAGCGTTTTGGCGCATGGAATGGGTTAAGCCTCGATGGCGGCGGTTCGACACATTTATGGATTTCACAATATGGCGGCAGTACTTATGCTCTTAACAGTCCTTCGGAAAACCGTGCGGTCGGCAATCATCTGGGCGTTTATGCCGCACCATTGAACCCAATCATTTATAGCCAATCTTATGTGTACGCATCCTTTGAGGACAACAACGAATCCACGTTCAATCAAAGCCTCACTCTTTCAGGTACTACTGTCGGTGTCGATGCAGTTTCATCCGCAACGGCAGTAAACACACAAAATTATCAGGGATCCTGGTCACAGCAGCTTTCAATTATTGATAACCCGGCCCAGTCCGGCGGCTGGTTTGTCAGACATCTGTCCGGCGTTGGTGAGCGATCAAATAACACTGTCCGCCCAGCTAATGGTTTTGTCGGTTTCTGGGCCAAAACGACTACCACGGGTTGTGAAATAACTATTGCTCTTGATGATACGTATAATATTACCGCCGACCGAGGCGTATTCAAATCTATGGTTTCGGACGGCAATTGGCATTTATATGAATGGAATCTTGAAAATGCCGGTGACTGGCAGGCATGGGCCAGTGGCAATGGCGTCATAAATTCACGGGATTTCACAATCGACTCTATTCAGATTCGTAATAATGCAGATACCGACGCTGTGATATATATCGATGAAATTGCACATTCCAGCCGCATAAGCCTCGCATATCTCTTCGCTGCCAAAGGAGATTTTGAACCTGATGGAGATGTTGATTTCTCTGATTTTGCGTTTTTAGCTCAACGCTGGCTGTCAACGTCACAGGATGCTGGTTTTGAGCGATATTACGATATTTCCGAACCAGACGATGATTTGATTAACATGCGGGATATTTTAGTTTTTGCTGAGAATTGGCTTAGTGGCACTGAATGATGATGATAGATTGTTAAATTTTTGGAATTATTATTATAACGGAGTTTTAATGAGTCTTCCTCGATGTGAATATCCTCGTCCGCAATGGGTTCGTGATAAGTGGTTTTGTTTAAATGGTAAGTGGGAATTCGAAATTGATAATGATGATGACGGGATAGAAAGAGGGCTTGTCAACCGTCAGTTAAAGAAAAATATAATTGTGCCATTCTGTCCCGAGTCCGAACTTTCAGGAATCGGTTTCACAGGCTTTATGAAAGCGGTCTGGTATCGTAAAGAAATCGAGATACCTTCCAACTGTGTCGGTAAAAAAATATTGCTGCATTTTCAAGCAGTTGATTACGATGCAACAGTATGGGTTAATGGAATTGAAGCCGCCCGCCATCGCGGTGGTTGGTCCGGCTTCACTATAGACCTGAGCCTGTTCGTAAAGCCAGGCGACAAAACAGTAATTACTGTTCGCGCCAGAGACGATATGAAGCAGGCGATGCCCAGAGGCAAACAGTCGATGGAACTTGAAAACCATGATTGCGTATATACGAGGACGACGGGTATATGGCAAACCGTTTGGATAGAAGCTGTTGGCGAACGTTATCTCAAGCGGCCTAAAATAACACCTTTTGAGCTTAATTCGTTTTCAATCGAACAGAGTATTGAGGGTGATCCAAAAGGTCTTAGCGTCAAAGTTACAATCAAAGATGCAAATGGGAAAATCGCAGACCATGTGTGCAAATTTAATTGCTTAAATTCCGCTGTTTTTACGATTGCTATTCCCCAACACAAGATACGGCTTTGGTCGCCTGAAAATCCATTCCTTTACGACCTGGATGTTGAGTTAATTGATCAGCAAGGCAAAATCATAGATTCTGCCAAAAGTTATGCGGGGCTGAGGAATATAACCATCGAGGGCAAAGCAGTTAAGATTAACGGCAAGTCGATATTCCAGCGATTAGTGCTCGACCAGGGGTATTATCCCGATGGCATCATGACGGCACCTACTGAAGAAGCATTGATCCGTGATATCGAACTTTCGCTCAAGGCGGGATTTAATGGAGCGAGACTTCATCAAAAAGTATTTGAAGAAAGATTTCTTCATCACTGCGACAGATTGGGTTATTTGGTATGGGGTGAATTCGGAGATTGGGGCCTGACCCATGGCGTTATTGACGAAGGTTATAACCAGCCCGGAGCAGCGATTGTTTCACAGTGGATGGATGTATTAGAAAGAGACTATTCGCATCCAAGTATTATCGGGTGGTGCCCCCTCAATGAGTTGCTGCAAGTCATCGAGGATAAATACACATTTCTCAATGATGTTACCAGGGCGCTGTTCCAGGTTACAAAAGGTTATGATAAAACAAGACCTGTGATTGATGTTTCGGGTTTTTCACATAGGGTATTTGAGACGGATATTTACGACAGCCATCTTTATGTTCAGAATCCAGACCTGTTTTCTGAAATGATGTCGCCTCTTGCACAGAACAGGCCGTTCATTAACACCGAATTCGGCTGCAATATTGATTCGGATATGACAGGCAGGGCCGTTTCCGTTCCATATAGAGGCCAGCCATATTTTGTCAGTGAATTTGGCGGGATATGGTGGAATGAAGAAGAAGCGTTGAAATCTCAAATTGATACCGGCAACAGGAATGAGTCATGGGGTTACGGCGGCAGGCCCAAAACCATAGATGAATTTTATAAAAGGTTTGAAGGCTTATGCACGGTACTGTTGAAAAATAAAGATATGTTCGGATACTGTTATACGCAATTAACTGATGTATTCCAGGAACAAAATGGAATTTATAATTTTGATCGCAGCCCGAAATTTGATATAGCAAAAATTCGGGCAGTTCAACGGCAAAAAGCAGCGATAGAAGCTTTTGCCTCGCGGTGATTTTATAATTTTTGTTAGAAAAGATAAAAAACAATCTAAATGATAAAAAATCAAGGGAAAGTGGTAATGCAAAATAAAGCTTTGAAGATGCAATTAAAGAAGGGTTTTGAAGAAGAGTACAGGAAACGGCATGATGAGATATGGCCTGAATTAAAAAAGGAAATAACGGCAGCAGGTATTTCAGATTATTCTATTTTTCTGGATGAAGAGATACTGACCCTTTTTGCCGTGCAGAAATTAGCGGAAAATAATACCGCAGATAAATTGCCCCAGACGGAGATATTGAAAAAATGGTGGAAATACATGGCCGATATAATGGAAACAAATCCTGATAATTCTCCGGTTTGTAAACCTCTCAAAAAAGTTTTCCACATGGATTAAGAATAGAAAAGAATAACAAATGACAATGCCGCAACCTTTTACAAGAATAGCTATATTTGAAAAGCTTGGATACGGAATGTTTATTCACTGGGGTCTATATTCCCAACTTGGACGAGGTGAATGGGTCAGGTTTATTGAAAACATTCCGGCGGAAGAATATATCAGGCTCAAAGACTCTTTTACTGCGAATGAATTTGATGCAAATGCAATAGCCAAGCTGGCAAAAAAAGCAGGAATGAAATACGCATGCCTTACGGTTCGTCATCATGATGGATTTTCTTTGTATAATACAAGAGGTCTCAGTGATTTTGATGCGATGCATAGCCCTGCAGCTCGCGATATTGCAGCAGAGTTTGCTAATGCCTGCCGTAACGAAGGCATTGCACCTTTTTTTTATCATGCAACTTATGATTGGCATCAGAAAAATTTCGAGAATGATTTTGCCGCATATATAGATTATCTCTGCGATTCAATTGAAATCTTATGCCGATATTATGGCAGAGTCGGCGGTTTCTGGTTCGATGGGAACTGGAGTAAACCTGAAAGCGACTGGCAGGAGAGCAGGCTTTACGGCATTATCAGAAAATATCAGCCTGATGCGATTATAATCAATAACACCGGTCTGCACGCAAGAGGCGAAGTTGGGCACGATGAAATTGATTGCGTAACATTCGAACAGGGTCGCCCTGAATTGATGAATCGCAGGGGAATGAAAAAATATCTCGCAGCAGAGATGTGTCAATCGATAAATTCGCATTGGGGAATAGGAAAAAACGATTTCAATTATCTTTCTCCGAAGGAAATTATTGAAAACCTCTGTGCCTGCCGTAAAGTTGGTGCCAATTATCTTTTAAACATTGGCCCGACAGCAAGCGGCAAAATCCCAGATTACGAAGCTTCTGTGCTTTGTCGTGTAGGGCAGTGGGTACAAATGTATGCCGATGTGATTTATAATGGCAAGCCATATATGATTGCAGAAAATGGCGTTGATTTTGCGCTCGAAGTAAATGACAAAATCTATTTATTTATACATGATTTGGGAGTTGGCGGACACATCAACGTTACCACTGTAATCCAAAAGACCTATCCCAAAATATTTACAGGGATCAATATGCCTGTAAATAAAGTAGTTTGGTTTGATAATGGACAGGAGCTTGATTTTGTTCACGATAAGAATGGCTCATTAAGTTTCAATGCAGCCGGTTATCCTTATGGGACAAATCTCGTTGTAAGAGTCGCTCAGGTATCATGATTATCTGATATTCGCTAAATCAAGTTTGTACATTATTTGATTATAGTCATACCGGGGCGTCGGCTGCTTTGTACCTGAAAACATCGAGCAATATGTTCCTTCAAAATAAATTATTCGGCCATTTTTTTGATCGAAAAAAGTATGATGTACGGGATTATAAAAAGTGTAATGGTCATGGGTAACTATTTTCCAGCACTTACTCCATGGCCCCGTTATATCGTTGGCTTCTGCGTACCATATCTCTCCGAAGGCTGAAGTTTTTCCAAAAGCTTCACCCGCGACAATAACCCACTTCTTTCGGTAGTCGTTCCATGCCAGTGAACCGCTTGCCAGCAACGGAGTTTCATTGGTGTCCGCCGATAATGGCTTGTACCTGACTTCATTAGGCAATATTAATCCTGCTTTATTTAATTCGCGTTCTTCTCTGGCGCCAATAGGGTCTGTCCCGGTTAGCCATTGATATATTAATTTCCCTTTTTCGTTACGGTTAAGCTCTGATTTATCTTTTAAATATCTGCTGCCAGGCTTCAAACACGTAAATGTCTGATATGAGTTAGGGTCAAGAATACTGTTATAATCGGCTTTAACACGAATGGTTGCGTAAGGGTCGGCAAACCAGAAATAATCTACCCCATCAACAGCATATTTTATTGCATGACCTCTTGGGCAGTCCCACTGCCTTTTCAAATCAAGACTTTTAATTTTTTCAAATATATTTTTCTTGTCATTATAAACTGCCAATCCGTGTTCGACCCGCTCTCCAAGACTTTTCATTCTGGAATAATGCACAATCATTTTTTCGTTGTCACCGTATTTGACAAGTATCGGACTTCCTATCCAGATGGCCTCATCACCTTCAAAAGGAAACATTATCCTTACATTATTATTATCATCAGTGAAATATTTGAGATTAATTCCGATATTCGGGTCTAAACCGCCTTTTACCTCTAAATCTGAAACTGCTCCTGCCACCTTAAATAGTCCGAGACGATGTCCCGGCTTGCGGGTATCCCCCCAAAACCAGTAGATTTTATTTTTATAAACCAGGGCCTGCGTCGAATCCTGCCCCATGACAGAACTGTTGAATACAGGTGCACTGATTGGTGTCGGCAATCCTAATTTTACACTATCAGCATAAATTCCCTGACCGGTAATTCTGTATAATCTTTCGGCTCTGTTAATTCTCTTGATTTTTATTTCGCCGTATCCGCCGGGCCTGGTAACAAAAGCTTCGCCGGAGTAATTCCATCTGTCTTTGTATGAATCGTAACCGTGGCTTTTAACAAAAAACCAGACGTTTTTATCCATTAAACCGGGTTCGTAAAACGCGACTATGCCTGCACTATCGGTGTAGTAAACTATATCGTTTACGATGCTCAGTTCGACCAGGGGCACACCTCTGCCGGTTTGTTCGTCGATGACCTTTATTTGAAAATATGGGTTTGTTGTGCTAAAGGAAAATTCGGCAAATAACAATAGAATATAGATTAAATCGAATGTTTTACGTCGCATATTCTCGCCCGGATTCCTGTGAAAAAGTATTTTCTTGATTAGCAGTATTACGGAATATCAACGTTCAATACAGTACCAAATCTGCTTAAAAAATCAAGTTTTACTTTCGGAGTAAAGTTGTTGCGATTCGGATTTGTTCTGATATGATTTGAAACTGGTTAAAATTGTTATCATTTAATTTTATGGGATATTTATGGAAAAAATGGTTCATTTAATATGTAATGCGCATCTTGACCCGGTATGGCTTTGGGAATGGGAAGAAGGAGCGGCAGAAGTACTCTCGACATTCCGCACCGCCGCTGATTTATGCGAAAAGAACAAAACTTTCATTTTTAATCACAATGAAGTAATCCTGTATGAATGGGTGAAGGAATACGAACCCAGGCTTTTCGAGCGTATTAAGAAACTTGTCAAAGCCGGCAGGTGGCACATTATGGGCGGCTGGTATCTTCAGCCGGACTGCAATATGCCCTGCGGCGAGTCATTTGTTCGCCAGATTCTTGCGGGTCGTCAATATTTCAAAAAGAATTTCGGAATTAAACCGACAACAGCTATTAATTTTGACCCTTTTGGTCATAGTCGGGGACTTGTGCAGATACTTGCCAAATCCGGCTATGATTCATACCTGTTCGGCAGGCCGCAGCAGCAGTGGATGGAACTGAAAAATGACCTTTTTGTTTGGGTAGGGTTTGACGGCTCTGAGATTTTGGCAAAGAGATTCAGGGGCTGGTATCAGACCGGTCTTGGTAAAGCCAAAAAACAGGTTATCGAAAGGGTTGAACAATCGAAAGATAATATCGTGGAGATTCTATGGGGTGTAGGCAATCATGGTGGTGGGCCGAGCAAAAAAGATTTAGCCGATATTAACGGTCTAATAAAGCAGTTTAAGGGTGCCAAAGTATTGCATTCCACGCCTGAGGCTTATTTTGCACAGGTTTGTGATAGCAGTGCAGACCTTGAAAAGCGTCATGCGGATTTGAACCCATGGGCGATAGGCTGTTATACTTCCATGATTCGTATCAAGCAAAAGCATCGCAGGCTTGAAAACGAACTATATATGGCGGAAAAGATGGCATCTTCCGCTGCGGCTAACGGGCTTTTAAAATATCCGCATGATGAATTTACCTCGGCATCCAGAGATTTAATGTTCGCGCAGTTTCACGACATATTACCGGGATCATCAATTCAGCCGGTTGAAGAGGCGGCATTGCGGACGATGGATCATGGATTGGAGATTATTTCAAAAATAAAGACTCGTTGTTTCTTTGCTTTTGCCTCCGGGCAGAAGAAAGCCAAAGAAGGACAGATTCCTGTTATGATTTATAACCCGCATCCGAATAATATCGCCGGTGTTTTTGAATGTGAATTTAATCTGGCTGATTTTAATAACGCAGGAACTTTCACGAATATTAAAGTTTTTCATAACGGCAGAATTGTCCCCAGTCAGATTGAAAAGGAATCAAGTAATTTTGCGATGGAATGGCGAAAGCGAATAGTGTTCCATGCCGAGTTGGAACCATGCCAGATGAATAGATTTGATTGTGCGTTAGAAACAATTGATAAAAAGCCTGCCGTTCAAAAGGCTTCAAAGAATGGTAAAATTATTTTTGACAATTCTCAGTTAAAGGTTGTTGTTAATACTAAGACCGGCTTGATAGACAAATATAGCGTAAATGGCGTTGATTTTGTAGGCAAAGGAGCCTTTTGCCCGGTCGTTCTTGAGGATAGTGAGGACCCGTGGGAAATGCGGAAGGCTGGTTTCGGGAAAGCAATCGGCAAGTTCAAACTACTTGACAAAACTTCCGGCACGAAATTCAGCGGACTAAATGGAGTCAAGCTCGATTCGGTACGGATCGTTGAAGACGGCGACGTCAGAACGGTGGTAGAAGCTGTATTCGGATTTGAGGAATCATTTATCTGTCAAAAATATAAACTGCCTAAAACAGGCACTGAATTTGAAGTGGAAACAAGGGTTTACTGGAATCAGAAAAACAGACTTCTCAAATTGCAGATTCCGGTGACTGACGCGGGAAGCGATTATTTTGGACAGACGGCTTTCGGTACTCAGCAATTACCGTCAAATGGCAATGAAGCCGTTGCTCAAAAATGGGTTGCTGTTGTAAATTCAAAATCCGATAAGTGTTTCAGTTGTATAAATGACGGTATTTATGGCTCCGATTTTTCCGGCAGAATTTTACGCCTTACACTGCTTCGTTCGCCGGCATACAGCGGTCATCCGATAGGTGATAATGAGATACTTAAGCCGGACAGGTTTATATCCCGTATAGACCAGGGTGAAAGACTTTTCAGATTCTGGATAAATGGCGGAGCAGTTGACAATAGACTTGAAAAAATTGAAAATGAGGCTCTCGCCAAAAATGAAAATCCTTTTGCGCTGTCGTTTTTCCCAGATGGAAGCGGTAAAAAGCCGAAACCGTTTGCGGTTATGAATAAAACAGTTATAGAAATATCCGCCGTTAAAAAGGCGGAAAATAATAATGGCTGGATAATCAGGCTTTTTAATTCGAGTCCTAAAAAACAGGCAGCTCGGTTGAAATTGCCTGTTTTGGATATTAAAACAAGGCTCGATTTCGGCCCATTTGAGATAAAAACTCTGAGAGTAAATAGTAAGGGTAAGATTTTTGAAGTCAACCTTATGGAAGAAAAAATATGAGTATTTAAGTTCAACTCCGATAACCGTTATAACTGAGTGCTTATATACTTTGTTTTCAAAAAAATAAAAGGAACTCTCAAAATGCCTTTTTCACTGCTCATTAAACCTGCGGGGCCAGATTGCAACCTTAACTGCAGGTACTGTTTTTATTCTGGTAAAGATTGTTTATTTGGGCAGGGGCCGCATCGCATGAGCGGGATGGTACTCGAGAAAATGATTTCCGATTATCTGAAATTGGGATTTACAGTTAGTAATTTTGCCTGGCAGGGAGGGGAACCGACATTGATGGGACTGGATTTCTATAAGAAAACAGTGGAACTGCAGAAAAAATATGGAAAAGATGGCCAGATTGTCAGCAACTCCCTTCAAACTAATGGTATTTTGTTAGATGATGACTGGTGTAAATTTTTGAATGAATACAAGTTTCTGGTCGGCATCAGTCTTGACGGCCCTGCGAAGTATCACGACTATTACAGGCTCAATCGTTCGGGTGAGGGTACATTCGATAAAGTAATGGCTGCTGTCGAAAAATGTAAAAAGCATAAAGTGGAATTCAATGTTCTTGTATTGCTTAATGATAAAAATGTTGTTGACCCTGACGGTTTGTTTGATTTTTTTATCTCTCAAGGCATTAAATTTCTGCAATTTATTCCTTGCGTGGAAAATGACCCTGAAACGGACAAGATAACTCCTTTTAGCGTAACGCCTGAACAATACGGTAGTTTTATTCTTCGTATATTTGAACTTTGGAAGAATTACGGCCCGGACAAGCTCAGCATAAGGATTTTTGATTCAATGATGAATTATATATTAAACCAAAATCATACTAATTGTACCTTTAGATGGCATTGTGATGATTATATTGTTATTGAGCATAACGGTGATGCCTATTGCTGTGATTTTTTTGTAGAGCCGGAATATAAACTCGGTAATATTATGGAAACTCCTGTTGAGAAATTGTTATCGTGTGATGTTAAGAAAGAATTTTCGGAAAGAAAAAAACAGTTATCTGATAAATGTTTGCTTTGCAGGCACAGTATGGTATGTCGAGGCGGCTGTTTAAAAGACAGATTAGTATCTAATCGCAGCTTTTCAGACGTAAGTTATTTCTGCGAGAGTTATAAATTAATCTTTGATAAAATCCTGCCGGAATTAACCTGGATTATAGGTACGAAGTTTTAATAGAAACCAATACTCGTGTCAATCAATAATATTTTGCGCAGAAGTCAACAGATACGGCTAAGGTGGCAAGATATTATCACCAAGGGAAAATTGTTTACGATGATTCATGTCCGCCGTGGCGGGTCAAACGGCACCACAAAGGACGGGGATGAAAGGTTTGTTCCTATTCACCCTGAAATCGCCAAACTTTTGCCTCGTAAAAAAGGAAGTGGTGTTCTGCTGCCAACCATCAAAGCCAGAAAACTCTTAAAGCGGCTCAAAACCCTCTGTGTCGAATGTAAGTTCGATAATCCCATCCAATATAAGCTCCACACATTCAGGCACTATTTTACGAGCTTGTGTGCCAACCACCGTGTTGCTTACCGCAAGGTACGCGCGGCTTGGGCATAATTCATCGGACATCCTTGACCTATACTACCACTTACACGACGACGATAGTCAAAACGCCATGATGGAACTGGCAAAGTCTGGTGTTTCTGACCTTGCCAAAAGTCATTTTGAGGACAGTGTGCCAGTCAAAAATAGTAAAGAATACGCAAGTGCCTGAATTACAAGAACTTATGGATGTTATTTTAGCTGAAAATAAAATAACGGAGAGGGCGGGATTCGAACCCGCGGTACGAGCGTTCACCCGTACGACGGTTTAGCAAACCGTTGCCTTCAGCCACTCGGCCACCTCTCCGGGTCTTTTTAACTCCTCCACTTTACAGGCAAAAGGATTGTTTTGCAAGAAGATTAAAGAGATATGAAATAGAGTACAAAAGTCAGGAAACAGGAGATAAAACACAACAGTTCAGGAAACGGCAAGTTCCTATAATAATTCATAAGGACAATTTACCTCCACCGACTCAATTCGTTTTAGGACCTATAAAACCATACACATTTTCGTTTAATAGGCATATGCTCTGTTTTTGAGATTAACGCTGGCGTCAGTTCATTTTTATTGGCTAAAGGCTCTATGTGTTAGTGCCGATTAAATTATCGAATTTCAGACGGGAAAAGTTTTAATGTCTGACCCAAAGTCTCTTGTGTAGGGGGACAGGGAAATTACGACTTTTAAGATTTTTTAATTTAAGGAGCTAAAAATGAAAGCGGAAAAAACAACTATTAGAGCCGGCTTCACGTTGGTCGAGCTCGCGGTGGTCATCGTGATCATCGGTGTGCTTGCTGCTTTTGCCGTACCGAGGTTTAGAGCTTCGGTCGAACGGTCAAAGGCCGCAGAAGCATTCAACTACCTGTCAGCGATACAGGCTGCTCAGGAACGTTACCATGCCAGACAGGGCATCTATGCTGCTGATGTAAACGACCTTGATGTTCAATTCAGCGCACCGAAGTATTTCACCGTTGCTGAGGTTGCCGGTGAAGACCTTGAGACAGCATGGAGTCTGACTCTTACACGTACCGGCGCTGCAGCAGGTTACGGCGAATACACAGTAATATTCACACAGGAAGGCTTCGATGAGACCAATAGCACAATTGCTGATGAAGATCATGTGGATATTAACCCAATGCAGACCTAAGACTAGTTAGGGAAATAAAGTCTTAAGAAAAAAGTATTTTAGGAGTAAAAAATGAAAAAGACAATTACACAAAGCGGTTTCACACTGGTTGAGCTTGCAGTGGTAATTGTGATTATCGGCGTACTGGCTGCTTTTGCCGTACCGCGGTTCAGAGCCTCGGTCGAACGGTCAAAGGCTGCAGAATCATTTAACTACCTGTCGGCCATACAGGCGGCTCAGGAACGTTATCACGCCAAGCAGGGCACCTATGCTGCTGACACAAATGACCTTGACATTCAGTTCTCCGCACCGAAGTATTTCTCGGTTGGCGAAGTTCAAGGCGAGAGTCTGGAGACTACATGGAGTCTGACTCTTACACGCAGTGGAAATGCGGCCGGCTATGGCGAGTACACGGTAACATTTACCGAGCAGGGTTATGACGCCGAGAACAGTACTATTTCAACTCTCGATGATATTAACCCGCTGCAAACGTAATGTAAAATTCTGTTGTTAACAGCAGAAACTGGATTTAAGTAAAGAAAGGGCGGTCCCGATTAATCAGGGCCGCCTTTTTTGTTATGTTATGGGGCTGTTTCAGGGATGGAGGATTTTTTGCAACCGCGGATTAGCCTTAAAGCTATACTTTATTTGACCTACTACTTTACCATCCTCCCAAACATCAACTCCTACCCACATATGTTTGTCTTTTTCAAGGCCCAAGTATTTATCAAATCCGGAAGGGTCTATCCAATCTATCGGGTCATTTTGACAATACAAATATCTATGCAAAGTGAGCGGCTCATTAACATCTCCCATTAGCAAATCTCTTCCAGTAAATCTTGCCAGATACGGCGAATACTGCCGGGCGCGGAGGTAATACATGCCGGTTTCGGAATCGAGATACTGCCCGGTGAATTGCCACGGCGTAGAATATGAGCCTTCCTCAAGAATCGTTTCGCCAAACGGCGAATACGTTAATAATTTCACCACAGAGCCGGAAGAATTTAGCACCTGTCTTACAGAGCCAAGTCTGTCATGCAGATAGTAATACTGAGTTGACAACGCACCGCCATCATGCTCAGACAATATTTCGCTGTTAGCGTAAATATACATTTTCTTTACCGTGTAATCCGCGTAATCCTATGAACCGGAGCCAATCAAGGCAATTTTTTGTTTTTCTTCATATTTTATTTTTTCCATCATTATTTACTTTCAAGCATTCCCGTCCGCAGCCCCCTTCGCATGAAGTCAGGGGCGA